>CAVEOB010000020.1:0-8010 GCA_963617265.1 Mediterraneibacter gnavus | reverse complement strand
CGCCAAGTCAGCTTCGGAAATTTGAACTTCCCTGTTTTCCGGTGTTTTTAAAATTGTGATTCCATCTTCTTTTTGCTGTTTAGTTTTTGGTGATTGGGCAAAAGAGTTCAATGAGATTGTTGCCGCAAATCCCATAAATGTCATTTTCAATTTTTCTAACAACGAATCTTTGTTTGGTTTAGTCATTTTTTCCTCATCTTTATATATACATAGCTAATTCTAGCATAATTCTGTCTAAAATGCCAGTTTTTTATTGAAAAAAAAATCAGCAGCGTTTATAGTCGGTGATAGTTTAGAATTTAGAAATTTAGGATATAAAAAATGGCAAATGAAACAAATATTCACAGAGAATCTAGATTGGCAAAATTGAAAACTTTGCAGGAAAAAGGATATAATCCTTATCCGTATAAATTTGTGCCAACAATTTATGCTGCGGAATTGCAGGAAAAATATAAAGATTTGGAAGCAGGTACTGATACCGAAGACCGTGTGACTGTTGCAGGTCGCGCTATGGCTGTGCGCAACAGCGGTATGTTTGTGGATATTAAAGATAAAAGTGGAAAAGTTCAGGCTTTTTGCTATAAAAAGATTTTGCCGGAAGCCGATATGGAATTATTGAAATGCCTTGATGTCGGCGATATGGTTGGCGTCAGCGGTTTTGTACGCCGCACTCCGCGCGGAGAATTGACGATTGCTGCCGAAAAATTTGATATTATAGCCAAGTCATTGCAGCCGCTGCCGGAAAAATTCCACGGCTTGACAGATATGGACGCGCGTTACCGTCAGCGTTATGTTGACTTTATAATGAATGATGACAGCAAGGAAATTTTCAAAAAGCGCTGCCGCATTACTTCTGCCGTCCGCCGCTTTTTTGAACAGCATGAATTTTTGGAAGTAGAAACCCCGATGCTGCACCCGATTATGGGCGGCGCTAACGCAAAGCCGTTTATTACCCACCACAATGCGCTGGATATGGATTTGTATCTGCGTATTGCTCCGGAGCTTTATTTGAAAAAATTGGTTGTCGGCGGTTTTGACCGTGTGTTTGAAATCGGTCGTAATTTTAGAAATGAAGGCATTGATAAAAACCATAATCCGGAATTTACCGGCTTGGAAGCATATCAAGCGTATGCTGACTATAACGATATGGCTGATTTGATTCAAAATTTGCTGCGTTTTGTGGCGCAAGAAGTTTTGGGCACGCAAGTTCTAACAATCGGCGATAAGGAAGTTGATTTGTCAAAACCATTTGTCCGCAAGTCTATTGTTGATTTGATAAAAGATAAAACAGGAATTGATTTGCTGCAGGCAGAAACTTTGGAACAAGCTCAAGAAATGGCTAAGTCAATAGGCGTAGATGCCGGAGCATGCAGCTGCTGGGGCAAAGTGGTTCAAGAAGTGTTTGATGAAAAAGTTGAAGCTTCTTTGATTGAGCCGACATTTGTTATGGATATGCCGAGAGATATTTCTCCTTTGGCAAAAACTCACCGCTCTAATCCGCGTTTGGTAGAACACTTTGACGCTTATTTAGGCGGTATGGAAATCGGCTGCGCTTATTCGGAACTTTCTAATCCGCTGGAACAGCGCGAACGTTTTGAAGCCGAAGTTGCAGCACGTGAAAAAGGCGATGACGAAGCACAAATGCTAGATGAAGACTTTATTAACGCTTTGGAAAACGGTTTCCCTCCGTCAGGCGGTATGGGAATGGGTATTGACCGTTTGGCAATCTTATTCACCGGCGCTGATACAATTCGCGATGTTATCGCTTTTCCGACTTTGAGAAAGAAGGATTAAAATGAAAAAAATAAAGCGTGTTTGGGTGGTTTCGCTGGTTTTGTCGGCAATAGTTTTGCTGGAAGGCATTATTGTTGTATATGATTTACTGCGGGCGAATCCTGAAAACTATACATTGGCAGAGACGGAAACCAATATTTCGGCTCGTGTGGTTGAGATAAAACCATTTGTGTTTGAAAATGGTCAAACCGCAAAAATGTTAGTTGATTTGAATTATGCAGAATCGCTGATGAAGGAAAATTCTTTGCTTAATCAAATTATTGTGCAGTCAGCGGTATCATCGGATAACGCTGATACACAAAATGCTCAAAAACCAAAGGATTTAGAAAAGCCAGCTGTTCAAAATGTGGAAAAAAAAACTGAACAGTCGGTGAAAAATAAGCAGCCGCAGAAACTGTCAAAAGCTATTATCGGCGGACAAGTGATGATTGCGGTGGTGATTGATGATATGGGGGTGAGCGTTCCGCACACCCGCGATATTCTGAGCTTGGAAAAGCCTATTACCGCATCTTTTTTAACTTATGGCGCGGCAAACAGCAAGCAAGTTAAAGAGGCTAAAGAAAAAGGTTTTGAAGTGATGCTGCATGTGCCGATGATGCCTCATGTTAAGGCTGATTTGGCTCCGGTTACGCTGTCGCCGAATATGTCTGAAGACGAAATTAAAAATGATTTTGTGCAAATGCTTGACCGCTACAAAGGCTTAGGCATGAAAGGGGTAAATAATCACATGGGCAGTTTGTTTACCGAAGACGAAAAAAGCCTTGGCTATGTTATGCAGGTTTTAAAAGAAAGAAACCTCTTCTTTTTAGATTCTAAGACAACCGCAAAATCTGTGGGTGAAAAAGTTGCTGCAGAATATGGCGTGCCATATATTGCTAGAGATGTTTTTTTAGACAATGAAAACGACTATAACTATATTATGAAACAGCTCCACCAAACTGAAAAGATAGCGCATATGCGCGGCTATGCTGTGGCAATAGGTCATCCGCGCACGCAAACTTATTTGGCTTTGCGGGATTGGATAAAAGATTTGCCGGAACGCAAAATCAGACTGGTTCGCTTGGGTGATTTGGTTAAGGAAGTGAATAAAAAAGCAGAAAATTAAAAAAAATTGATTTTATGTGAAAAAAGTTCTTGACCTTAGCGAAAAATCCAAGTATATATACGCTTGTTCTTAAACATATGGTCCCATCGTCTAATGGTTAGGACATCACCCTTTCACGGTGGCAATATGGGTTCGAGTCCCGTTGGGATCACCAATACAAGCGGCAGGTATAGAAACCTGCCGTTTTTCTTTATTTTCCAAGGCTTTCAGCGAGTTCGAATGTTCGTTTTTTGAAAATCGCCTTTTCGGGAGTTTTTCCGAACTCGCTTGCGCAAGTTTCTTTGTTTTTCAATGTGTTACACAAGTTCACATCCGGTTAGGTCTTTGGGATAAAAATTGAGCCATACATACATCTACACCAGCCACCGACTGCTGCCGTGTAGCCGCCATGGCAACCGGCATATCCAACACCTACCACCGCCAGTACCGGCAATCCCAGCTCCACTAAGTCAAAGATGCCTCAAATCTGGACAAGGCCTTTACGTGCGAGGAGCTAAAGAGACTTTTGCTTATTTAGTAGGTGTTTCTCCTAACCTTTGACACCGGCATGTTAAAGGTTGCTATTTGGCAACAGAGATATAAAATTTCCCATAAAAAAACGGTTTTACTTTTATCAAAACTCAGACTATTCTCATCAATAGGAGATGATAAAAAGATATGTCTGATATAAAGGAAGAGTTTCAAAATTGGTTAGTTAATGAAGCAAAACTAAAAGATTCTACATCTAAACAGTTTATTCAAGCTATCAATAAAGTTTGCAAAGATTTTTACAATGGACGCACAAATAGCCATTGGGAAATCCTCACTAAACAGATTGTTTCTCTTTTAATATATTATAACGAGTGCAATAACCGTGAATACTATATCTCAATCGACAATGCAGAAACCTTGCGGAACCATTATACAAATAATGTTCTGCAATATCTCAAGCCGGCTCCTGAACAAGCAAAAAATATATTTCCGTTTGTAGAGCTGAGCGTTATATATCAATCAGAGAAATTTTTTATTTCAGATGCCGCATTAAACCTTATTCCTGAATATATTAACGCTTTTCAGTTTATAACTAAACAGTTTGCCAAAAATAACATAAAAATTGAAGATTTGCCTCAGTTATATGCACTGGCAAAAATGCAAAATGTGATTTCTGGCGATTTGGTTACATTTTTTGATAAGGTTACCGCGATAATATCGGACAATCCCGAAATATTAACTAAACCCTATATCTATTTACATTTACGGTATAAAGAGAAACCTTCAAGACAAATAGCCAGAGCTTTATTGGCATTTTATAAATTTTTGAATGAAAAATCACTAGTTTCAGCCAGTAAGCAGTCGCCATATCTTGGTTATACTCTTTTTTAATAATATGGCAAATTTATTGTTTAGGTTAGTTACTTGTTGCAAGAAGATTCTAGGTACAAGACCTAGAATGGTTAGATATTTTAAGATGATAGGTTGTTGAGATAAGCATCCGCTATGATATAAAAAAAGGACCTGAAATATAGGTCCTTTGGCGTTTAATAAAATATAAGTTTTTTAGGTTTATCAGCGCGGTGGTCTGTCCAAAGAATTTGCCCATTTAAGAAAATCCGTCTGATAATGCTGTCAAATTCAATGATTGTGACCTTATCTCCTACTTTGGGTATTTCTTTATCGGTATCGGGCTTGCTTATTACAAAACAATAGCCGCGGTATCCCAAATGTTCAAACCAGTCGCAATAGATTGCCCATTCGTCAAGAGTTTCTGAATGTTGAACTCTAGTTACATTACTAGTTAATTTGTTAAAGCTCTTGCGTCTTTCAAATAATCTGTTTGATATGCTCATAATAATAAAATTTTGAATAATTTGAAAACACTATTCTTATAACACAAAAACAAGTACAAAGCAATATGTTTGTGTTCTAAATTTATGGCGAATCAATAATGCATTAGTACATCATC
This sequence comes from Mediterraneibacter gnavus, assembly GCA_963617265.1. Taxonomy (GTDB): domain Bacteria; phylum Pseudomonadota; class Alphaproteobacteria; order RF32; family CAG-239; genus RUG410. The sequence goes on along the minus strand of CAVEOB010000020.1, from coordinate 3,169 downwards.
AAATTATATTTTAGGTTGGAATTGACTTCTTCCGATCCGTTGCGGTAGTCGCCCTGATAAGAAAGCGTATAGCTGTAAACCAAGAATCCATACGGATTTTTGATGCGGTCTTCCGGTTTTTTAAAACGCAGCTTGCCGTCATAGCCCACCCGCAGAGTGGCGCGCCATACATCGACTTTAGGCTTAGGATTGTCACGGGTAATATCGTAGGTTTTGAATTGCACCATCCACATAGAAAGCGACACGCGCTTAGTCCAATCTATTTCAATATAACGCTGCAGACCGATGCTTTTAAATTGCTGGTCGGCGGTGGCTGCGTCTTTTTTTAGAAATTCATTAAAAACGTCTTCGCTGGAATACCAATATAAAATTGAGTTTTTGCGCCATCTGTCTCTTAATTCGGCATAATCTTCCGTTACAGTATAGCGCAGTACCATATAATCACGGATATATTGCTCGGCAATTAGGTCGGAAGCATAATAATAGCGTTCGTCGCGTTCCATGACCTCTAGCTGGTTGGTGTCTTTATTCATTACAAAAAGCCGCGGCTGGACGTGCTGTTCCGGCAATATCATATAGATAATGCTGGCAATAATCATATTCAGGCAGATGCTGAGGCAGGTTACCATAACCAAAAAGCGCGAAGTCCACAAATAGCGGCGCTCCGGAAATGCATCGACATGCACACGCTCTGGAAAATATCCCAAAACATCAGGAGATTCTTTTTCTTTATATTTAAATAAGGTGCCTAAAATTGAAACCATGTCGATTTATACCTCAAATTTGTGTTTAGTTGTATGATATAAGCAAAAGTGTAACAAAATGTTAATTTTTAGCGATTATTATTAGGGCAGAATAAATGAAGTATACTTTAAGGAAATAACCATGAAAAAACTACTGTTTTTGATGATGAGTTTTTTAGCTGTTTCCGGCTGTGCTAAAAATGACTCTTCTTATAAGAACGGACCGGACGCCGCTTATTATTCAGATTGGGACAGGGCTGTACGCTATGATGTTGATATGCAGAATATGTATGCCAATGCACCGCTGAAATTAGAAAAACCTATAGATATGTATATGTCTATGGCTTTGGCGCTGAAATATAACTATACCGGACGGATGATCCGCTATCAGGAAAGTTTAGTAAAAGCCGGAAAGTCGGCATATTCCCAGCTGCCTGAAATTGCCTCTAATGCCGGCTATATCAACACCAACAGCAATGAGCATACCAGTCCGGATTTGAAAGTTGCTTGGAACGTGCTGGATATTTCTACTTTGTATTATATGAATAATTCTCCAGAGTTTAAGCAAAATGTGGCAGTGGAACAAAGCCGCAAAGTTATTCAAAATATTTTGCAGGAAGCGCGCGTTTTGTATTGGAAAGCCTTGACTGCGCAGCGTTTGATTCCGGTTATTGACGATACAATAGAACATATCACTCTTGATGTGGACGAAATGAATGCCAAAGCCAAAGAGTTGGCAGTACAGGGACAGAATCCATCTACAGAAGAGCTGGTTAAAAAGCGTAAATATATGGAAGCCGTTAAAAAACTTTCGGCTTTGAAGCGCGATATGGAAACCGCTCACGAGCGTTTGGCTTCGCTGATGGGATTGCACCCGGCCACGCAATTTACATTGGTGGGTAAAGAATACGGGAATTTCGCTTTGCCGGAAATTAAATCTAATCTTTCACGTTTGGAATGGCTGGCTTTAACCAACCGTCCGGAATTGAAAGTGCATGATTTGCTGACGGGCAATGACGATTTGGAACTTATTATTTCTAACTTCCGCGATGATAATGGCAGCGGTTATAAAAATAGTCCAAACACCTATAATCAAAAATGGTGCAGCGCAGCGAAAGAAGCCTCTATGATGGTTTATGAAGATTCCCGCAATGCAGCTAATCAGCAAACTATGACGGCTTTGCGCCGCCAGCGTATGACCTCGTTAATTTTGAATCAGGTTTATATTGCTTGGGCTCGCTATACATCGGCAACCGAAGATTATCAAATTGCCTATGAAATTGCCGGAACATCAGAAAATATTGCCGAAGACGTAACTTCTGCAAACGGCAGCCAAGCTGAAAAAAGCCAGCTTGAAGCTGCCCGTGCGATTGCCGACGAAACAAAAGCTTCTTTAGCTTATGTGGATTTGCAGGACGCTTTAGGCACTTTATATGCAACAATTGGTTTGGACGCAGTTCCGTATTATATGCTCAACGAATCGCCGTCTAAAATTGCCATTGCTTTGCGCGATAATCTTGATAAATGGCGTCAGGGCGAATTTATACCGGATAACCGTCCGTATTTGATGGATATTCCGAGCCGCCGTCCGCCGGTTAACTTGTCGTCTGAAAAATTGCTGCCGGACGTAACGTATGAAACCGGTGAGCATATTGAAATCAAAATTCCTAATTCAGCTTTTGAAAAAATGGGCTGGAAACCAGGGACTTTCACTACTAAAGCAGGTTTAGTCGATGATTCTCCGTTGCCAAAATGGCTGCATTATAATTCTAATGCTATGGTCTTTACCGGTATGGCTATGCCGAAAGACGGCGGAGTTTATAAAATTAAAATTTATGCTTTGGATAAAAATAACAACATTGCTTATTTGACCTTTAAACTGACAATTATTGAAGTTTACGTGCCGTCAATTAAAGTGCGCGGGCTCAATAAGTCTCGTAAAGCAACAGTGATGAAACGCTGCCACGGCAATCAGTGCACGGACGAAACTTTAGACGACGTGCAGGTGTTTGCTCCGGTTAGATAAGTTCTGCGGTTTTTATTAAAAGGGTCTGCTTAGAAATTAGGCAGGCTCTTTTTTATAGTTCTATATAGTGTATTTATAAGAAATAAGTATAAAAGAAATATCTGCATCGTATCAGATGGTATATCCTAAAAATTTATTTTTCTTGATTTTTCTAAATTGCATTGCTATAAAATTTAACGTCCGGTGTTGGAGCACTGGACGTTATTTAACTTGAAAGGGTTAAACCCAAACTTTAACTCATTTCTAAGTTGAAGATAACCTATTTTTGTATAAAAGTCAAGGCTTTTAGCAAATTTAGGCGGGTTTATCCCTTTCCCAACCGCTCAACAAAGCTGAAAGGTAAAAGAGAGATGAACAATGTTATCAAAGTTCTTAGCATTATAATCTTAGTGCTAAAAAT
>CAVEOB010000019.1:23333-26593 GCA_963617265.1 Mediterraneibacter gnavus | reverse complement strand
ACACAATTCCGTATAAAGCGTCAGCTTCTGCCGTATTGAAAATTTCTTCAAGACATTTATACCCTGAAACAGTTTCAATGTTAATCATCAGTTTTGTATGTAACAACTCATCCTGAGTATATATCTTTTTAGCGGCTGACACAAATTTTTGCATAGCATAAGCCGATTCTATCATGGGAGCTACAACTTTATCAACTCCCAATATCTTTGCTTCTCGCAAATCTTTTTTTGCTTCACAACCACCGATTTTTAACGATACGCTGACGCCTGATTTAAAAGCTAATGAACTGATAATTTGAGCCTGTTCCCCGCTTAAACCTTCATCTTCAAAAGAAATTTTTATTCCTGACAACTTGTGATGAGCTTTCAAATCCTGCAACAATTCGCACATTTTATATTCTTTTGAATTCATCTATTTATCCTCCAACAGCAAATTAACATCTAATTTTTCTCTGTTTTGCTCATAATATTCATACAAATCTTGCACGGATTGCTCAAAATCCGTAAATTTCACATTTGGAAACTCTGTTTTCAAACGTTGGTTTGAGCCGTAATAATCTAAGCCGTATCCGCTTTTTCCAACTTTAATTTCCAAGTTTTTGCCAGAAACTTTCCGCACCAGTTCGGCAATATTTTTCAGCTCAACATAGCCGTCCGGCACAATGTTATAGCTTTTATACCGCGGCGTTTCTTCAATAAAAACTTTAAGTATCGCTGGCAAATCCCGCACATCTAAATAACTGAAACGCCGGTTCTGCCGCAAAGTTACCGGCAATCCAAACACGGCTTTGCAGCAGGCATTAGATATAAAGCGGATAGCATAGTCTTCATACTTTCCGAAAATTCCGAAAATATTTAAGTCCACAAAATTATCCAGCTTTTCAATCTGTTTGGCAATAACATATTTGCAAAAACTATGCTCGTCTTTGCCCATATTTCTAAATATCTCGTTTTCCGTAACTCCGGCATTGTTTTGTGCCACATCATAAACCGCGCCGCTGCCGAAATTGATAAACCGCCCGAATTTATCCTTATGGCGCTCCAAATTTTCAAACATACGCACATTAGTATAAAACAAATTGTTCAAATCCTTGGCATTGCGGTGTCCTGGCTTGGTGGCAGCATGCAAAATCGCATCAAATTCTTTATGTAAAAAATATTCATCTACCGCGGCGGTGTTTTCCAGCGGCAATTCAGCATGCGACGGCGCGGCAATTTCATAATCTTGCGCCAATGCCGATTCTAAAATATTGCGACCGATAAAACCGCTGCCGCCAGTTAACAGAATTTTTTTCATTTGCCCGCCTTTTCTTTTACAAAATCATGCAAAACTTCAGCTATTTTCTGCATATCGTTTACATTATTATTTTGCGCCACGCCAACCCAAAACGTATGGTTCATAATAAATTCCGTGTTCGGCAGTAAGGCATATTCTTTTTCCGTGAGTTCGGCAGAATTTAGCAGCGGCGAGCCGCCGATACGCAAAGCAATGCTGTTTTGCACAAACATCGGTTGGCGCAAAATATTTCCGGCAAACAGCTGGCGGGTGCCGATACCGTGTTTTTCTAAATATTCCACAACTTCATTTTTGCCAAACGGCGCATTTTCTTTTACCGACAGCAAAAAGCCGAACCATGACTGCTTGCAGTTTTCATTTGCTTTCGGCAAAATAAAATAATCTTGCAAATCCGTCAGCAGGATAAGCAAAGTTTCAGCGTTTTGCCTGCGTATTTGCAAAAACTTATCCAATTTTTTAAGCTGCGCCAAACCGATTGAAGCCTGCCAATCCGTTATTTTCAAGTTATAGCCGATGTGCGAATAAGTGTATTTATGGTCATAGCCTTTCGGCAAATTACCCATTTGCAAATTAAAGCGTCTGCCGCAGGTATCGTCGCACCCCGGTTTGCACCAGCAATCGCGCCCCCAATCGCGGAATGAAAGCAAAATTTTGCGCAGCAGCGCGTCATTGGTAACCACCGCGCCGCCTTCGCCCATGGTAATATGGTGCGCTGGATAAAAGCTGAAAGTACCGATATCCCCGATAGTTCCGGCATATTTTCCCCGCCACTCGGCGCCCAAAGCGTCGCAGCTGTCTTCAATCACCCACAAATTATATTTTTCCGCCAAGGACATAATTTTATCCATATCATACATATTGCCCAAAGTATGAGCTAAAAATATTGCCTTGGTTTTCGGGCTCAGCGCCTCTTCAATTTTAGCCGTATCAATATTATATTCACCAACCGTGCAGTCAACAAAAACCGGTACCAAGCCATTTTGCACAATCGGATTAACCGTGGTCGGAAAACCTGCCGCCACCGTTATCACTTCATCACCTTTTTTTAGTGCCCTGTCACCTAGTTTATACGAGGTTAAAGCGGACAGCGCCAGCAAATTCGCCGAAGAGCCGGAGTTGGTTGTTACAGCATATTTAACACCCAATTTACGGGCAAACTCTTTTTCAAAGTCATCATTAAAACGTCCTGCTGTCAGCCACATATCAAATGATGCCTCAATCATATTCGCCAGCTCTTCAGCCCCAATATTTTTGCCGGACGCCGGAATATATTTTTTAGGCTGCTTTTCAGCTTCAAGGCACTGCGCGTATTGCGCGGCAAGCTCAAGCATTTTGGCTCGAATTTCTGCTTTATTCATTTTTTCCGCTCCTTGTACCACACCTACTTCACTGCCTTAATTCGGCAAAAAATTTCCGTTAATTTTATAAACATCAAACCAAATATTTCCAATCTGCAAGGTACGTTCATACGACAGATTTTTATAAACATCGGAACAAATGTCGACTTTTACAGCTTTTTTAGCCGGATTATAAAACAGTGTTTTGTTGTATGAATTAAAAATCAGCAAATAGTCGCCCTCCAGCAGATTCTCTGGCTCTTTTACAGGTTTCAGTTTGAAGAAAATATCCTCGCAGGTATCAAGATATGTAAACAGTTGAGGAGAAATAAAATAGATGCCGGCTGTATCTTTCCATAAATAGCCTGCCGATTCATTGCTCCAAGACAAACCTGTCCATGCCGCCAATTTTTTATGTTTCAGTTTATTTATAAAATCAATATCTTCCTGCTCCTGATGAAAAGCGTATGGGCTTCTGCCTTCAAAATCCGCAAACACAGAATTTATGCCGATGAGCATTACCAGTAAAACGGCGGCGTATTTTTTAGCCAGCCGCAATCCGCTCAAAATTTTTGCTAGAGCATAAAATATCAATATCGCCCACACCGGATTTAACAACATATAAT
>CAVEOB010000019.1:0-23323 GCA_963617265.1 Mediterraneibacter gnavus | reverse complement strand
ACATATAATAGCGTGAGTTATACTCCCACATTTCCGGCATGCAGTAGCAAAGATACCCGCTCATCAACACAATAATCAAAGCAAACAGCACCGCGGTTTCATCATTCTTTTCTTTATTTTTCCACGCAAAAAACGCATAACCGCAGGTCAGCAGCAAAATAACCGCCATTGCCGCCCAGCTTAGCTGCACATTGTCAAAAACATTTGCATGAAAACTGAACAGTCCGTCCGCCAAATTTGCCGACACTTTATTTATATGCCACAGCAGCGGTTTATCACCAGCAACCGAAGCATAGCCGAAAATCATTAAAGTTTTAAGTGCGTAAGGGCAAACGGCAAAAAACGCTACCACGCTCAAAAACATTGCCAAAGCCAATTTTAACAGCAATTTATATTCTTTTACACACAGCAAATACGCACCGCTAACACAGGATACAATGTATGAAAAAACTGCGGAATTATATGAAGTCAGCATTCCTAATGTTGAATATAAGCCAATTAAAAACAAACGCTTCTTTGTCGTTTTCTTTTCTTGCAGCAGCGGGCACAGCTCATTTAACATACAAACGGCAAACAGGGTTTGCATCAAATATACCCTAATGTATAAAACAGATGAAAATCCTATGCAGGAAAATGCAAACAGCACAACTGGCAGCAACGCAAACCATTTGTTTGCAAAAAACTTTTGTGAAAGTTTCAGCATTGCCAGCAAGGTTAAAACCCACATAAATATGTTTAACCCGCCGCCTATCCATTTGCTGAAAGTATCAGGGAAAAAATAGCTAATTGTATAAAGCGTCATAAAATAAAGCGGTGTATGCATATCTCTTTGTAAATTGTGATAAATATGGCTAAAGTCAAAACCGTTTTCCGGCTGAACCGTTAAATATTTTTGATATGTTTCACTGTGCAGCCACCGATTCCAATTTTCTTCCGTGTTTGCAACATACGGACCGATAAAACTGTTGGCATGCGCATATGACCACTGCTCATCAACATGAAAATTGTTCTTTTCGCAATAATACCCAAACACCATACAAAGGTTTATGCTCAACAGCAGCAGGCAAACCACCGTATACAACCCCTTAAATTCTTTTATTTTATTCCATAAACTCATTGGCAGTCTCTTCTAATTAAACTGTTTGGCAAAAACTTCTTTAGCAATGCCGTTAATCATTTTAATTTTGTCATTTTGCAAAATATGCGGCAATTCCACTGAAACAAAGGTACTGCGCGGATCGGCATTTTCAACAAAAGCTAAAACATTGCCGGAAGCAAAGGCAATAAAACGAGCCGAAGCAATTGCCCAAACTTTGAGAATTTCACTATCGGGACAACCGCTGCCGGTTTCCAGTCCCAAGGCAATCAATTTTTTTCCGCAAGGAGTATCATCTAACGTCCGGCATTCAGGGTGTTTTTTCAAATACGCCAGCGCCTTGTCTTTGTTTTCTCTAGTCGGCAAATAGCTTATGCTATACAAAACCACGCTGTCGACCGGAGTTTCCACACTTTCATTTTGTGCAATTTTATATGCTTCAGCGAGCTTGTCCATAATTCTTCTCCAAATTAAATTGCCCTTGCTGCAATCTGGTCAGCAGTTTTTCCAAACTATTTTCCGGCGTTACCAAATATCCTTTTATCCCCAAACGCTTTGCCGCGCTCAAGTTAGTTTGCGCATCGTCAAACAACAAACAATCTCCGCCGTTAAGCCGATGCTTTTCCAAAAAATATTCAAATCCGTGTTCGCTTTGTTTGGGATGGAAATAGCCGTCACGCTCGGTTTGAGCTATGTCATAAACCACAATATTTTCTTGCTGCAATCTTGCTGCGCTTTGCTTAAAAACCTTTTGCAGCACCTTATCTATATGTTCAAAACTGTTGTTGCTGAAAATAACAACTTTATTTTGCTTTGCCGTTCTTAGCATAACATCTTTTAATTTTGCATTATATCCAATTGAATTATAATCAATTTCTGCCGCCATTTCTTGACAGTATTTCTTAAAATCATAGCCGGTGGCATCACAAATATCTTTAATATAATTAAACACGCCCAAATGTTTTTTATTGATAGATTCCTCTGAAATTTTACACTGCTGTTCACCGCTTAAACCAATATTTTCGCGATAAATTTTCTTCATTGCATCAACAATTTTCCGCAGTGCTAGTTCAGATTCCGGATATAAAACCCCATCGCAATCTATAATGTAAACACTTTCAGTCATCAGGCTTCAGCAGCCTCTTCTTTTTTCAAAATACGGCGGCGGGTGATGGTGCGGCGATGCGGTTTTTCTGCCGTTTCAACTGCTGCTTCAGAGGTTTCCCCTTCTGCGCTGTCCGATGTCGCTTTTTCTGCCGGCGCGCTTTCCTTTGCTGCCACGTCAATCACCGTAAAACTGCGGCGTTTTCTTGTTTTTTCAGCTGTTTTCAAATTTTCTTCCGGCTGTGCTGCAGCTTCAGTTTCCACTAAATCAGCTTTAGGAGCCGGAGCATTTTCCTCTGCCGAAGTTTCTGCTTTAGCTTCAGAATTTTCTGAACAGTTATTTTGCTGCTCCTGCTGAGAATTTTCTCGATTTTGATTCTTACGTTCATTGATTTCGGTTACAATTTTGCGATAGTGTTCTGCATATTGGCGGAAAACTTCCATTTGCACATAGTCGCCGTTATTATGCGCTTCTTTTGCCAATTCGTTATATTTTTTAATCAAATCCAAAGCCGTGCCGCTTAATTTTCCGGCAGAGCTGACACTGTCAAATTTATAATTCAAAGAATATATTGTATTTCCGTTTCCGCGAAACTTGCTATTGTTGTTATTCAATTTTTTCATCTAAAAACCATTCAAAAAACCGCATCGGCGGTAATATTATTAAAACTACATACGGACGAATAGAAAATGTCCGTTGTTCTTTGTATATCCATTTTTTCAGGATTATGCAACTTTTTTTTGCAAAATTACACAGCGTTCTATACCTGCTAAATCCGGCACGATTTTTTGCAAAGAAAACTCTTTATTTTCAAACAATTCAGCAATTTTTTGAGCTTGTCCGGCTCCGGCTTCAATCAAAATATATCCTTCATTTTTTAACAATAAAGACGCCTGCTCTGCAATTTTTTCATAACTTTCATATCCGCTTTGTCCGCCGCTCAAAGCCTGCCATGGGTCAAATTCTTTTACTTCCGGCTCTAAAGCCGCAATATCATCTTGCGGAATATACGGCGGATTAGTCACAATCAAGTCAAACTGTTTGGAAAAATTGCTCAAAAAATCAGCGTCGAACCAACTGGCGTTAATAAATTTCAGCCTGCTGCTGACTTTCAGCATTTCCGCGTTTTGTTTTGCCACCGCCAATGCCTTTGCCGAAACATCAACCGCTGTTCCCTGTCCTAGGGGGCGTTCTGCCAAAATTGACTCAATAATACAGCCGCTGCCGGTTCCTAAATCTAAAATTTCAAAAGTTTGCTCCGCTGGCAGCAATTCCAGCGCCTGCTCCACTAAAATTTCAGTTTCAGGACGCGGAGAAAGCACATCTTCCGTGCTGATAAAGTCATATTTATAAAAACCTTTCTTCCCAATTATTTTATCCAAAGGACAATGCTGCAGCCGTTTGCCAATCAAGTCATTGATAAGTTCGGCTTCTTTTGCCGAAACTTTGCAGCCGCTATAAATTTCCGAAGGATTTTTCTGCAGAGCAAAAGCAAAAATTTCCCTTGCTTCCAGACGCGGATTGCTGATTTTGGCTTGAGCCAGCTTGGCTACCGTTTCACTGAAAAAATCCGCCATTTTAAGCCGCCGTCGACATTGCCGCCTTGACTTCTGCCGACAGCTTTTCAAAAGCTTTCTTTTCTATCTGACGCACCCGCTCGCGGCTGATATTAAACTTTACGCCAATATCTTCAAGCGTTTGCGGAGCATCTGTCAGCATGCGGTTTTTCACAATATATTGTTCGCGCTCATTTAGCTTAGACAAGCATTTCAGCAAAATTTTCCGGCGGACTTCCGCTTCTTGTTTTTGTTCCAAACGCTTTTCAATATTTTGAGTTTTATCCGCCAGCAAATCAATTTTTTCAACTGGCTCGTCATCATTGTTATGCGCCGCCGTATTCAGCGAAGTATCGCCGCCGATACGTTGGTTCATTTCAACAACATCTTTTTCATCTACCACCAGCTCTTGCGCAATTTGCTTAACCACCGACGGTTCCAGTTCTTTATTTTCATAAATTCCCAAACGAGCCTTTATGCGTCCCAAGTTATAGAACAGTTTTTTCTGTGCCGCCACCGTACCGATTTTCACCAGCGACCATGAACGCAGCACAAAATCGTTCAAAGCAGCTTTAATCCACAAAATCGCATACGTTGACAGCCGCACGTTTTTATTTATATCAAACTTTTTCACCGCCTGCATAAGCCCAATGTTTGCTTCAGAAATCAAATCAGACGTCGGCAAGCCATAGCGCCGATAAGTCAAAGCAATTTTAACCGCCAAACGCAAATGAGAGGTAATAAGTTTCTGCGCTGCCGCCAAATCGCCTTTTTCCTTAAACTCCAGCAGCAAGCGGTTTTCTTCTTCCTCGCTTAAAACCGGAAATTTGCGGATTTCTTCCAAATACGCGTGCAGCCCGTTTTCTTCCGAAAGGATTGGCAGGTTGCTTTTCGGTTCATATACGACTAGATTTTTGTGCTCGTTTTCGCTCAATTTCATCACCAATTATAAATAAATGAAGCATCGTCAAGCTTATCGGTAGAAACAACTAAATTTGCCACCACCACTTTGTAATAGTTCAAATACGGATAAATTAAAATATACAAAGTCTTGAACTTTTCCGCCTCATTTGTGTTTTTGCTGACGCAGATATGTTTAATTTCTCTTTTTTGATTTATACGCAAAAAAGCCGCAGCCGATGCCGCTTCATAATATTTTTTGCCGTCTATTTTTTCAGATGAAACATCTTCAAAATCAGCCAAATTACGCACCATTAAAATACGATGCCGCCGTTCTGCCACCGAATAAGCCGACGTTTGATTCAAGCTGTTCATAATAAAACTTTCAACCTGTTTTTTCAGTTTTGGAGAATCACACGGTAAATCCGACATGTTTTGTTCATCTTCAATATAATCTAAATCAGAACTATTTTCCTGCTGCCGTTCAATTTCTGACATCTGCACTTCAAGTTCATTGATATTTGTATCGGCATTAAACACATCATCTTCAGGTTTAAGTTCAACCACAGGAACTTTACCTCCTGATTTTTCAACAAACTGCGGTTCATCTGCCAAACAAACTTTACCAGCTGCCCAAAGCAGCGCAGATATCAGAAATACGAACAGGCTTTTTTTCATCTTAATCCTTTAGAAATTGATAGATTTCGGAGTACGCGGGAACGGAATTGTATCGCGAATATTGGCAATACCGGTTACCAGCATCATCATACGCTCAAAGCCCAAACCAAAACCAGCGTGCGGCACGCTTCCGTATTTGCGAGAATCCAAGTACCATGAATAATTTTCAATATCCATGCCCAGTTCTTTAATGCGGGAAACCAAAACATCATAACGGTCTTCACGCTGCGAACCGCCGATAAGCTCACCGATTCTCGGAACCAAAACGTCCATGGCGGCAACGGTTTTACCGTCGTCGTTTAAGCGCATATAAAAGGCTTTGATTTCTTTTGGATAATCACGCACAATAACCGGACGCTTAAAGTGTTCTTCTGCCAAAAATCTTTCGTGTTCGGTCTGCAAATCAATGCCGTATTCCGGTTCATATTCAAACTTGCGACCGGATTTTTTCATAATATCAATTGCTTCGCTATATGTAATGCGTGCAAAGCCGTGTTCTACAATGTTTGACAGCGTAGATTTTAATGTCGGGTCAACAAATTTTTCAAACAAATCCAAATCATCGGCGCAGTTTTCCATAATATCTTTAACGCAATAGCGCACCATATCTTCTGCCAAATCCATATCGTCGGTCAAATCGGCAAACGCCATTTCCGGCTCAATCATCCAAAATTCGGCAGCATGGCGCTGAGTGTTGGAATTTTCGGCGCGGAAAGTCGGACCAAATGTATAAATATCACCCAAAGCGCAGGCAAACATTTCACCGTTTAATTGACCGGAAACCGTCAAACGAGCTTCTTTACCAAAAAAGTCTTTGCCGTAATCAATTTCTCCGTTTGGCAGTTTAGGCGGATTCTTCATATCCAAAGTTGTAACCTGAAACATCTCGCCGGCGCCTTCGCAGTCGGAAGCCGTAATCAGCGGAGTGTGCACATAGGCAAAACCGCGGCTTTGGAAAAAGTTATGTATAGCATATGACAAGCGGGAGCGAACGCGGAAAGCGGCGCCGTATTTATTGGTGCGCGGGCGCAAATGCGCAATTGTACGCAAAAATTCATCGCTCATACCTTTTTTCTGCAACGGATAATCATCAGGAGCAACGCTGTAAATTGTCACTTCTTTAGCCGCCACTTCATATTTTTGCTTGCCGCCAGCAGATTCCACCAATGCGCCTTTAATTGCCACCGAAGAACCTGTTGTCAGTTTTTTAACATCATTATAATTAGAAAGGGTATTATTGGCGATAACCTGAATATTTTTCAGGCAAGAGCCATCATTAACTTCTACAAAAGAAAAATCTTTAGAATCGCGTTTTGTTTTGACCCAGCCTTTGAGCAATACTTCATCCAAAGTTGTCTCAGAGGCGAGCAGTTGTTTGATTTTAGTTCTTTTTAACATTTTACCCTCTAATTAAATAAATTTACAAAATCTTTTGTACTATATAACATTCATCTTTAATTGTCCAGTCTTGACAAATGTTTTCATATAGATAATTATGTAGGAAGTTTAATTTAGGAGAATCAAGATGACAAATAAATTATCAATTTTATTACCTGCTTTGTTGGCAATTGCCGCTTGCGCCCCTAGTATCGGCAGCAACGACTACGGATATTCCTCTGTCGGACAAGCCAGCAGCACTTTTCCGTGCACGGTTTTATCCGTTCGTTCGGTTAATGTAAACAGCAGCGGCGGAACCGGAACCGTTTTGGGCGGCGTTGCCGGCGGTGTGGCCGGTTCTACTATCGGTCACGGCAAAAGCGCTTCTATTTTGGGCGCTATCGGCGGTGCAGCGGCTGGTGCTTTAGTCGGCAATGTAGCAGAAAAAGGAATTATGTCGCAAGGCGGTTATGAATATGTGGTTAGAACTGACAGCGGTCAGACTTACAGCGTAACCCAAGGTACAGATAATTTGATTGCCGCCGGTCAAAGATGTATGCTGATTAACGGCAACCCGTCAAGAATTATCCCTTATTATTGATAATTTTTGCAAAAAAGTGTTGCGAAACAAAAATAATCGGTTAATATACCGATTGTTTTGGATAGATGGCCGAGTGGCCTAAGGCGCACGATTGGAAATCGTGTATACCTCTAAAGGGTATCGAGGGTTCGAATCCCTCTCTATCCGCCAATAACAAAAAAGCTCGTTTTTAGACGGGCTTTTTTGTTATTCTGACGGGTAAGGGATGCGAACCCGAAAAGAGGGTTCGACTAGGACGAGAGGCGGACGGAAGTACGCCGGTGAGGCATCGCCGAACGAGGACGCAGCGGCGAAGCGTCAGCACAGCCAATTCCTCTCAAAAGCTCGCCTTTAGGCGGGCCTTTTTTGTTATTCTGGTAGGTAAGGGATTTGAACCCGAAAAGGTTTTTCCCTGCTTAGTTTTGCCTGCTTTTAAGCACACCTAACCGAATTTTCAGCTAGACTTTAGGCGGTGCGCCGGTTTTATTGCCTCTAATAAAAATTATATCTTTTATATCAATTCAGCAAAAGGAGGAAACCATGAAAACACATACCTTTGCCAACGTTATAATTCATGATTTGTCATCAACCGAGCATTTGCACGGAGGTTTTGAAAACAGCCGCAATATTATCAGCCAAATAGTCGATGATTGGGATAAAAATATCTACACCATACCGCATAAGGCTTTGCAGTTTCACCATGAAGAGCCGCAGAAATATTTAAGCATGTAAAAAAAATCACCCTGTCCGACTCCTTGGTTTTCAGGTTAAGCCTTTGTCAAGATAGACGATGTTTTATGTTTAAAACTTTTTTAACCATTATTAAGTTTTTGTTATCGCAATTATTTTAGAACGAGGTGAAAAAATGAATACAACAACACAAAATCAAAAATCTGAGCTGAAAAATTATCTTTATTTTGCCGGCACAATTTATGACAGCTTTGAGGCGCTGGAAGAAGTTTTAGGCAAACTTAAATTGGAACGTCCGCTGTTTTTGCTTTACGCCGCCAAAAAGGCATACGCTGAAGAAGTTTTTGCCGCAGCTGGCGAAAAAACGGAAAAATCTGAAGATATAATGCTGCTGCCGCAGTCGCAAATCAAACTGGACGCCTGCCGCTATCCGCAGCAATTACAGTAAATTCACTATTGAAATTTTACAAAACTATGCCATTATATCTCTAACAAAATCACTTAGAGGAGATATAAAATGAGCGGCAAAGTAATTATCTTGATGATGGACTCTTTTGGAATTGGCGGTGCGCCTGACGCAGCCGCTTTTTCTAATACCGGAGCAAACACATTTGCGCATATTGCTCAAAAACAAGGCAAATTGGAAGTGCCTAATTTGGCTTATTTAGGCTTGCAGCAAACCGGATTTGAAGCCAGTGGCGACAAAGCAGATTTGCACTGCCAAAACAAGCCGGCATTTGCAATCGGACATAAATTCGGTCACGCCAAAGAAATCAGCAAAGGCAAGGATACAACTTCCGGACATTGGGAAATGGCTGGAACTCCGGTGCTGTTTGACTGGGGATACTTTAAGCCGGATTATCCATCTTTTCCGCCGGAATTGATTGCGGAAATTTGCGCTAAAGGCGGTATTGACGGCATATTGGGCAATAAAGCTGCGTCCGGCACGATTATTATAGAGGAACTGGGCGAAGAACACTTAAAAACCGGCAAACCGATTTTTTATACCTCTGCCGACAGCGTGCTGCAAATTGCTTGTCATGAAGAACATTTTGGGCTGGAACGTCTGTATAAACTCTGCGAAGTAGCTTTTGAGGCTGCAAAGCCGTATAACATCGCCCGCATTATCGCCCGTCCGTTTGTCGGCGAGCATAAAGGCGAATTTACCCGCACTAAAAATCGCCACGACTATTCTGTTACACCGCCGGAAGTTACGGTTTTGAACAAAGCGGCAAATACCGGACATGAGGTTATCTCGGTTGGTAAAATCCGCGATATTTACGCCGGTTCGGGAATTACGCAAGCCTATAAAGCCAGCGGCTTGGAAGAGCTTTGGAACGTGACGCTGGAACAAGTTAAAAAAGCGCCGCACGATGCGATTATTTTCACAAATTTTGTGGATTTTGACATGGTCTACGGACATCGCCGCGATGTTGCCGGCTATGCGCACGGATTGGAATATTTTGACTCTCGGCTGCCGGATTTGCTGCCGCTGCTTAATGATGACGATATTGTCTTTATTACCGCCGATCACGGCTGCGACCCGACCTATGCCGGAACCGACCACACGCGCGAGCAGGTGCCGGTTTTGATGTTTGGCAAAAAAGTGCAAACCCAAAATATCGGACAGCGTCAAACTTATGCCGATATTGCTCAGACAATCTGCGCCTATTACGGCTTGGAGCCGATGAAATTCGGGGAGAGCTTTTTATGAGTTGGCGGGCTTCTAATTTGATTGCCGCAAAGCATTGCTTTTTTGGGGTCGAAGGCGGTGTGTCGCAAGGCAAATACGCTTCGCTGAATACAAACTACAACAGCCAAGACGCCAAAGTTGCGGTGCGTCAGAATTTTGAAATTATCACCGCGCATTTTCATAAAAATTATGAGGATATGTTTACGCTGAATCAAGGAGTTTCCAATACGGTGGTTGAAGCTAATCTCCCGCAGCAATTCACGATTACGGCGGACGGAGCTGTCACGACCAATCCCCATATTTTGCTGGGAATTAAAACCGCCGACTGCGCGCCGGTGCTGCTAGCCGACTATAAACACGGAGTTATCGGCGCAGCGCATGCCGGCTGGCGCGGAGCTTATCGCGGAGTGGTGGAAAACACCATGGCTTTAATGCTGCGTAAAGGCGCGAAGCTGAAAGATATTGCCGCCGCAATCGGACCTTGCATGCAGCAGGCTTCGTTTGAAGTGCAGAACGATATGCGGGCGATGCTGCTCAAAGAAAATCCCGCTAATGAAAAATATTTTGCCGACGGAAAAGACGCTGAACATTTTTATTTTGATTTGAGCGGTTACTTGGAAGATAAAATCCATAATTTAGGGATTGACAATGTGGTTAATTCGCATATAGATACATATCCGGCGCAAAACGGCTATTTCAGCTATCGCCGCAACACGCATCTGGGATTGATTAGTCAGCCGAAAGACTACCCGACCCAATATTCATTTATTTGTTTATAGAGGAAAAAATGAGAACACATATGCTGCCGTATTTTAATGAGCGTCCTGCAGAAATCAGCGCTTTGGTTTTGCATTGCAGCGCGCATGATACTAAAGATATGATTGCCGTGCTGGAAAAAGAAGAGCTCAGCGCTCATTATGTGGTGGGGCTGAACGGCGATGTGACCCAGCTGGTGCCGGAAGAAAAACGCGCTTGGCACGCCGGTATAAGCTCGTGGCGGGAGTTTAACAACCTGAACCATAACTCTATCGGTATAGAAATCAGTTCTATGTCCATGGGGCAGGAACCGTACAGCGAACGACAGATAAACAGCCTGATTGAACTGTGCCAAGGGATTATTGAACGTCATCATATTCCGGCGCGAAATGTGGTTGGACATTCGGATATTGCTCCGACCCGCAAGCCGGACCCAGGAGCGGCTTTTCCGTGGCAAAAACTGGCGGAAAACGGTATTGGACTGTGGTATGATTTGAACGACGCAGAAAAAGTAAAAGAAAGTAATCCGGAAATTTTACTGCAAAAAATCGGCTATAATACTGAAAATCCAGCAGCGGCGATGTATGCTTTCTACCGGCACTTTATTCCGCAGGAAGTGGCGATAAATCCAGATATTCACGATGTGCTGCAACACCCATATCCCGAAAATTTTGTGATAGATGAAAAATATCTTCCAATCCTTAAAGCCTGCTGCGCAAAATATGAAATAAAATAAGATTATATTTCCCAATAAAACACATCAACAAAAATTGCAGATAGTAGTGTAGATAGCGTTAAAACAAGAAGAGAGAAAATTTTAGCGTACATAGAAGTACGTGAATTTTCTCTCTTTCGCAGTTTTGGCGCTAGATGCGCTGCTAGATGTGATTTTTTAATAGAAGTAGTAGCGAGCCCCTATAGTAAATTCCTTGCTATTATTATACGCATCACCGTCAGCCAAGGAATAACGATACATCGCACGGAAACCCCATTCAGGCGTCGGGCTGATTTCCCCGCCAACGCCAAGACGCAGAGCATTTGCAGTGTCTTTATTGTTTTTGCCGTTATATTTTAAATTTGAAGAAATACGACCATAACCGACCGAACCTAAAATTGTGGCGTCCGAAACATTGTACATATCAATCAATACATCGGCGCCATAGCCATACAAACGGCTGCGGGCAACATTAGAACCGATAACTTTCTTTTCTTGTGCGGAACGTTCGGCAAAAAATTCTATAGAACCATAGTCCACAAATTTTACACCAGCGGTCAGGCTGCCCAAATCATAGTTATCCGCATGAGTATTTTCATATCTGCCTTTCAAGTTCGGCGTCATATTAACATAGTCAAACCCAACATACGGACGATATTCACCGGCATTTGCGGAAACAGCAGCCAGTAAACCTGCAGCAATTAACAAATATTTTTTCATTTTGCATTCTCCTTTTAATCTATTACCTCTTTTATACGACATAATTTATGACTGAAAGGTTAATACATACTTGTTTTTATTTGTTTTAGTGTGCCGAAGCCCAAGTGTCGCCGATACCGGTTTCCACTACCATTTTTACTGCCGTGTCGGCTACGTCTTCCATAATTTTCTGCAGCAAAGCCGCCGTTTGTTCAGCGTGTTCTGCCTTGACTTCCAGCACCAATTCATCATGCACTTGCAGTAGCAGGCGTCCGTCCAGCTGATGTTCCTGCATTGTCTGATAAACCTTTTGCATAGCCAGTTTTACAATATCCGCCGCACCGCCCTGTATAGGCGCGTTAATCGCCGCCCGTTCGGCAAACGAAACAATGCGGTGATTTTTGTCGTTAATCCCAAGCACGGCGCATTTACGCCCCAGCGGCGTCAATACATAGCCGTGGCTGCGGGCAAACTCGATTGTTTTTTCCATATAGGTTTTAACTTCCGGCATAACGGCAAAATAAGAATCTATGTATTGCTTGGCAATTTCTTTGGTGGTGCCGATTTGCTTAGCCAAGCCAAACTGCGAGATGCCGTAAACAATGCCAAAGTTAATAGCCTTGGCGCGGCTGCGGTGTTCGCGGTCAACTTCTTCCGGTTTCAGACCAAACACCCGAGCGGCTGTGGCAGCGTGAATATCCACACCAGCGGCAAACGCCTCTTTAAGGGCTTTAACATCGGCAACCGACGCCAACAGACGCAGTTCCATTTGGCTATAGTCCGCCGCCACAATTTTATAGCCCTTGCGCGCCACAAAGCAGGAGCGGATTTTACGCCCGATTTCCGAGCGGTTCGGAATATTCTGTAAATTCGGGTTAGATGACGCCAAACGCCCTGTATTCACTACTGTTTGCGAAAAAGTAGTATGCACGCGGTTGTTTTGATCTTTTACTTCCAGCAAAGCCGTGGTATAGGTGGATTTAAGCTTGGCATAGCTGCGCCATTCCAAAATTTTGGCGGCGATTTCATGTTCTTCTGCCAGCTGCTCCAAAACTTCGGCGCTGGTGTTATAGTTGCCTGTACCTGCCGTTTTTTTCGCCCCGCTGAAACCCAGCTTATCAAAAAGAACTTCACCGATTTGCTTTGGCGAGCCCAAATTAAATTCCATACCGGCAAGCGCAAAAATTTCACTTTCAATCTTACTCATTTGGCGAGCAAACTCGTCGTTCAATTCCGCCATGCAGTTTTCATCAATGGTAATTCCCTCGTCTTCCATTTTCAGCAAAACTTGCAGCAGGCGGCGGTCAAGCATTTCATAAACATACATTTTATGCTCATGAAACAGGCTGTCTTTCAAAATATGATAAAGCCGCAGCACATAATCCGCGCTTTCAAAAACATAATTGCCGTATTCTTGGCTGGAAAAGTCTATTTTTTTGATTTTCTGCGTCAGTTTCGGCAAAGCAATTTTTTTATCCAGCAGCATATCGCTCAAAACCTGCAATGTATGCTCATGCAGCGAGCTGTCCACATCATACGACATTACCGCAACATCTTGATACGGGAATAAATCCAATTGTTTGCCGCAAATTTTATTCAAATAATGCCATTGCGTTTTCAAATCCAAGGCAATCTTCAGAATATTATGATTTTCCAAAACCGACAGCAGAAATTTTTTAACTGTTTCATTATCCAGCTGCGACACCTCTTGATGCGCAAATAAATCCGCCTCGCCCGCCACTTGCGGAATCGGCAGATAATAGGCGCTGTTTTCAGCCGTGCTGATACTCAAAGCTTCCGGCTCCACGCCGTTATGCAAAACCTGAAAGCTAAATTGCTGCGCCGTGATAATTTCTTGACACAAAGCTTTTAAATCATCGCGGTTTTGAATTTTAAAGTAGTGCGCTGGCTCTTCTTTTTTAGCCGCAGCAGGAGCACAGCCCAAAGCGCAGCAACGCTCTTCCACCCATTTTTGCAGCTTAGGCAGAATGCTCTTAAAGCCTAATTCCGCCACAAAATTCAGTAAAGTTTCAGCGTCCGGCGCTTGGCATTTAAAATCTTCAAGCGAATGTTCAACTGGCACATCATTTTTCAGCGTCACCAACTTCAGTGAAAGTTCGGCGTTTTCCTTATTTTGCAGCACAAGTTCACGGCGTTTGGTCTGCTTGATTTTATCAGCATTATCCAACACACCCTGCAGCGAACCAAACATATTCACCAGCTCTGCCGCCGTTTTCGGACCAATCCCCGGAATCCCCGGAATATTATCAATTTTATCTCCTGAAAGCGCCTGCACATCAACCACTTTATCTGGATAAACGCCAAACTTTTCATGCACATCTTCCGGCGTAAAGAACTTATCTTTCATACCGTCATAAAATTCCACATGCGGACGTATCAGCTGCATCAAATCCTTATCCGCCGAAACCACCACCACATCATTTCCGGCGTCGACAGCTTGCTTGGTATAGGTGGCAATCAAATCATCAGCTTCATAGCCTTCTTGCAGAATGCACGGCAGATTCAAATTTTCTACCGTTTTATAAATCAGCTCAAACTGCGGAATTAAAAGCTCTGGAATCTCGGCGCGCGTTGCTTTGTAATCGGCAAAAAAATCATTGCGGAAGTTCTTGCGCTTGGCATCAAACAACACCACGCAATAATCGCAGGGAATAGCCTTTATCAGCCGCATAAACATTGTTAAAAAGCCGTATACGGCATTCACCGGCTTGCCGTTTGGCGCCGTCATTGTCGGCAAGGCATAAAACGCCCTGAAAATATAGCCCGAACCGTCAATCAAACAAACTTTTGCCATTTTTATTTTCTCCTTATCCGCCAATATAACGGCTTTTTGTGCGTTCGCCAAGCATTAAAAATTTTTCTTTGCGCTTTTGTTTATAAAACCTTCTTTAACTTATTTTATATATAGTGCAGACTAAGATTATTTGACTGAAAATGAGAGAATAAAATGCCGCAAAACGTAAAACAAAAAATCCGCCGCAACCTCAAAAAAGGCTTGGTAATTTTAGAAGACACCGTGCGTAAAACCAAAGCAAAAAGCGCTGCCAAAAAGAAATCGGCGCCAAAGAAAAAACGCTCGGTAAAAAAGAAAAGCAATACTTCCTCGCGGTTGAAGACCTTGTTTATTCTCGGCTTGTGGCTGGGACTGTTTTTGTTTGTCACTGTCGGCTCTTATGCGGCGTATTGCTATTTTACCATGCCGGACATTGCTAAAGCCGTAGCGCAGACCCGTCAGCCTTCCACCACCATTATGGCAGAAAACGGCAGCGATATTGCCTCGTTCGGCAATGTTTATGCTGAAGTAATATATCCTAATAATCTGCCAAAAAATTTGACCGACGCCATTATTGCCACCGAAGACCGCCGCTTTTATAAGCATTTCGGCTTTGACGTTTGGAGCTTCGGGCGCGCCATGATTACCAACCTGTTCCGCGGGCGTTATGCTCAAGGCGCTTCCACCATCACGCAGCAGGTGGCAAAAAACATCTTTTTAACGCCAAACAAAAATATTAAACGTAAAGTTCAGGAATTGCTGCTGGCATTTTGGCTGGAAAATAAACTGACCAAAAATCAGATTATGGCGCTGTATCTAAACCGCGTTTATTGGGGTTCGGGAAACTATGGCGCCGAAGCCGCCGCTAACTGGTATTTTAACAAAAGCGCCGATGATTTAAATTTGCGCGAGGCGGCAATTTTGGCGGGTATGCTTAAAGCTCCGAACCGCTACAACCCGATTTTAAACCGTGAAAAATCACTGGAACGCGCCAACGTGGTTTTGCACAATATGCTGGAATGTGAATATATAAATCAAAAGCAATACGCTTCCGCCAAGGCTCTGCCAATCAGCAACGGTCAGCAATACCGCGTCAGCGGCGGCAAACACTTTGCTCAATATGTTTATGACGAAGTCAACAGCTACATCGGCGAGCGTACGGTTGACATCAACGTTATGACTACCTTAGACCAACAATTGCAGGAAAGCGCCGAAAAAATCCTGCGTTCTCATATTTGGGGAGCTAAAGGCAAAAACATCAGCGAAGGCGCGATTGTGGTTATGGACTATAACGGCGCAATCAAAGCCATGGTCGGCGGTATGGATTATAACCGCAGCCAATTTAACCGTGCGGTGCAGGCAATCCGCCAATCCGGTTCGGCATTCAAGCCGTTTGTCTATCTCACGGCTTTGCAATATGGTTTTTCTCCTGACAGTATGGTTAATGACGCCCCACTCAAAATCGGCAAATGGCAGCCGTCAAATTACAGCAAGCGCTATTACGGCAATGTGACTCTTGATTTTGCCCTTACCCACTCGCTGAATGTGGCAACAGCGGCGCTTTCTAAAGAACTGTATCTTAAGGATATTGCCGCCAACGCCCGCAAAATGGGCATCAGCACCAAAATCAGCCTGACGCCGTCTATGGTTTTGGGTACAAACGGCGTTAAAGTGTTGGATATGGCAACCGCCTATGCCGTGCTGGCTAACGGCGGCTATGCGGTTTGGGCACATGCGATCAATGAAATTTCCAGCAAAGACGGTCATCAGCTTTATGTGCGCCAATCGGGCAAACAAAAACAAATTATCGACGGCAATATTGCTAAACAGATGGCGCAGATGCTAAATCACGTCATCACGCGCGGCACTGGTAAAAAAGCGCAGCTGCCGTATTTTGCTGCCGGAAAAACCGGTACCACTCAAAACTACCGCGATGCTTGGTTTGTGGGCTGGGCTGGAGGCTATGTGGCAGCCGTTTGGGTCGGCAACGACAATGAAAAGCCGATGAACAAAGTCGGTGGTGGCACTGTTCCGGCAGAAATTTGGCATGATGTAATGCTGGCTGCACACAACATTAACCCTCTCGACACCGAAGATGATGATATCGGCTCATTGATTGATGATAACGTTTCTGCAGACAGCATCGGCGATTTAATTGAAGAAGAAAATCTAGTTGATGAACCAAAATCTGAATCATCTGCGCTAGAAAGACTATTGGATAGCATTTTCTAAAATGGTACAAGCGGGCGGACTCGAACCGCCTGCCTACTTCTTAGGAGGAAGTCGCTCTATCCTGATGAGCTACGCCTGCAACAATATTGTTTGTTATAATGCAAACCCAAACAAATTGCAAGCCATAAGATTAGTCTTTCTGCGCTAAAAATTCCTTAATCGGGCGATAGCTGCGCCGATGCTGCGGCGTAACTCCATATTGCCGCAAGCCTTCTATATGCGCCTTGGTGCCATAACCGGCGTTTTTTTCAAAACCATAATACGGATATTGTTTCGCTAACTCCGCCATCAGCCGGTCACGATAAACTTTGGCCAATATGCTTGCCGCCGCAATAGAATACGACCTTCCGTCGCCGCTGACAAAACACTCCGCCGTGCACGGAAAATCCTTTGGCAGACGATTGCCGTCTATCAATGCAATATCCGGTTTTTGCGGCAATTTTTTCACCGCACGCCGCATTGCTAAAAATGTAGCCTGCAAAATATTATGCTCGTCAATCTCCGCCGCACTCGCCTCGCCTATACCGCACCAAATATGTCCAGCTTGCTCTTCCTGCCGCAAAATTTCATATAAATATTCGCGTTTTTTAGCTGAAAGTTTTTTAGAATCATTGAGCTGTTCCAATAACTCGGGCGCCACCTCACGCGTTAAAAACACTGCGGCTCCTGCCACAACTGGTCCCACCCACGGACCACGTCCGGCTTCATCAATTCCACAAATCAGCCCTTGATATTTGTCTTCTATTTTCCAATCCGGCATAAAGTTCTCCTTTGCCAGAACTATATCACAAGCCGAGCAAAACGCAAGCTTTAATGACGGATAATCGGCACTCCTTCATATTCGGCTTCCACTAACCCGCCGATTATCACCGCCACATTATTAAAACCAGCTTTTTCAAACATTTCCGCCGCCTGCGACGCCCGACCTCCAGATGAGCATAAAATATTGATTGTTTCATTTTTACCGATATTGTTTTCTTTTATAAATTCCGCCGGATTAAGCGTTTCTAAATCCTGATTTATATGCGGCAGTCCTATTTCTTCCACCGCTTGCTCTTCCGGTAAACGCACATCCATAATAAACGATTTTTCATTTAGATTTATCGGCTTTATAAAACGCATTGCAATCTCCTTTTCTTCTTAAAGAGATAATCACTTTACAATGAATTTAAAGAATTTTGCATTTGGCTTTTGGGATAGTATAATACTGGCTTATTTTAAAGCAAAACGCCTTGCTTTTTTTCCATCAAAGCAAGGCATCTTCTTTTGACTGTATCTAATTATTTATTCCAGCCGCGCAAAATATAGTCGCTGAGTTTTTCACTAAAGAAAGAACTATCGCTAATCGCCTCGCCCTCGGCAATTTTGGCTTGGTCGAGCAACAAACGGCAAACTTCTTCCACTGTCGGACGTTCTTTGTCGTCAAACATACTGTCCGCTAATTTAATAATCAACGGGTGATAAGGGTTTACTTCCAAAATCCGCGAACTGGCAAATGCGGTTTGCTGCTGATGGTTGCGCATTAATCGCTCCAAGTGAATGCTCATCTGTCCGTTTTCCACCGTCAAACTAACCGGACTCTTGGTCAGTTTTTCAGTCGGAACAACTTTGCCGACTTCATTTTTAAACAATTCCGCCATAAAATCGGTAAGTTTCTTCAAACTACCATCATCGGCTTTCGGTTCTTTGCGCTCAAACTTCAAATCCACATCAGCCTGCGAAACATGCTTAATTGGATAGCCTTTGAAGTTAGTTAAAGTCTGAACCCAAAATTCATCAATCGGATCGGTCAAAAGCAAAACTTCCAAGCCTTTTTCTTTAAAGGCTTCCAATTGCGGATTATTGCGCAAAGTTGGAATATCATCGCCAGTAATGTAATAAATGGTGGTCTGCCCCTCTTTAACGCGAGAGATATACTCATCAAGCGAGGTCAGTTTATCCTCAGAGTTGGTTGAATAAAAGCGTGAAAGTTCGGCAATTTCCACTCTATTGGCAGGATCTTCATAAATTCCTTCCTTAAACGCCATACCAAAGTTTTTCCAAAACTTCATATAATCGTCATAGTCTTCCGAACGTTTTTTCAATTCTTTAAGAATACGCGAAACCGTACCAGTACGGATTTTTGCAATTAAAGCATTTTGCTGCAGCATTTCACGCGAAATATTCAGCGGCAAGTCGGCGCTGTCGATAATTCCTTTCACAAAACGCAGATAAGCCGGCATTAAATCCTCAACTTTATCAGAAATAAACACACGGTTGACATAAAGTTTCAAGCTTTGCTGTCTGTCCGGCTGAAACAAATCGTATGGCGCTTCCGATGGAATAAACAGCAATCCTGTATATTCAATGCTTCCTTCCGCTTTGAAATGCAGACGCATCCACGGCGTGTCAAAGTTACGGGAAATATGGTGATAAAATTCGTTGTATTGATCATCGGTAATTTCCGCTTTGTTTTTAGTCCACAGCGCCGAACCAGTATTTACGGTTTCTTCACCGGCTTTGCCCAAATCCAAAACAATCGGATAGTTAATATGGTCGGAATAAGTGCGGATTATGTGGCGCAGATAAATAGTGTCGGTAAAGTCTTTGGCATCGTCTTTCAAAAACAGTTTGATATCCGTACCGCTCTTTTCTTTTTCCGCTTCTTCAATTTCAAAACCGTCAACGCCGTTAGAAATCCATTTATAAGCCTGCTCTTCCCCTGCTCTCTTGGTGGTAACTTCAACCTTGCTTGCCACCATAAAGGCGGAATAAAAGCCCACACCGAACTTGCCGATTAAATCCACAACCGAACCGTTGTCTTTTGCGTTATTAACAAAGTCCGCCGTACCGGATTTAGCGATTGTGCTTAAATGATTAACCAAATCTTCTTTGTTCATACCAATACCGTTATCGCTGATAGTCAAGGTGTTTTCTTCGGCATTCGGTGTGATAATAATTTTAAATTCGCCGTTGTTTTTGGTAACTTCCGGCTTCATCAGCGAATAATAACGCAGTTTGTCGCAAGCATCGCTGGCATTAGAAATCAATTCGCGCAGAAAAATATATTTTTCCGAATACAGCGAGTTAATCACAATATCCAGCAGCTTGCTGACTTCGGTTTTAAACTTTTGTTTTTTACTCATGGTTATTTCTCCCTCTAAAACTACTTATTTATATGGGATTTTATAACCGCCGGCGCAAGAGGCAAACCTAAATTTTCTGCTGCGCCGACCTAAAAAACTAATCGCTTTCTTTTATGCGCTCTATGTTTGCGCCCACAGCTTTGAATTTTTCCTCCAAATGTTCATAACCACGGTCAAGATGATATACACGGTTGACAATGGTTTCGCCTTCCGCCACCAAACCAGCCAGAATCAAAGCAAATGAAGCGCGCAAATCCGTTGACATCACCGGCGCACCGGAAAGTTTTTTTACCCCGCGCACAATTGCCGAAGCATGCCCGTGCACATTGATGTTCGCGCCCATACGAATCAGCTCAGGAACGTGCATAAAGCGGTTTTCCCAAATACTTTCCGTAACCATAGCCGCACCATTGGCAATACACATCAAAGCCATAAATTGCGCCTGCAAATCTGTTGGAAATCCAGGGTAATAGTCCGTATAAACATCAACGCCCTGCAAATCCGCATGCTGTGCGTCTACAATAATGCCGTTTGCCGTGCGTTCTACTGTTGCACCGGCTTTTTGCAATATATCCAGCGGCGACTGCAGATAGTCAGCATTAGCGTTTACCAGCTCCAAACGTCCATGGGTAATGGCGGCGGCAACAGCATATGAACCGGCTTCTATGCGGTCGTTGATAATTTCATGGGTAACGCCGTGCAGTTTATCCACCCCGTGAATAGTCAAAGTGGAGGTATTTGCACCTTCTATGTCTGCACCCATTTTATTCAAAATATCTATGAGGTTGGCAATTTCCGGCTCTTTAGCGGCATTTTCTATAATTGTATCACCTTCCGCCAAAGTCGCTGCCATCAAAATATTACAGGTAGCGCCGACCGAAGCCGAATGGAAAGTGATATGCGCGCCTTTCAAACGATCTTTAATATCGGCAATCACATAGCCATTTTTGATTTCAACATTGGCGCCCATTTGCTCAAGCGAGCTTAAATGAATATCCATCGGACGAGCTCCGATAGCGCAGCCGCCAGGCAAAGAAAGCTCAACATGGCGGTATTTTGTCAGTAGCGAACCTAAAACATAATACGACGCCCTCATTTTGCGCACATAATCATAAGGCGCAACAAGGCTGGTCGGCTGCGGAGTATGATATGTAAACGTCTGCGTAATGTGCCCGTTCAATTCTTCTTGCTTGCCCTCAATCTGCGTGCCGATTTGCTGCAGCAGCAAATTAAGCGAGGTAATATCCGAAAGAATCGGTAAATTGCGCAAAGTCACAGGCTCATCAGTCAGCAGCGAAGCACAAATAATTGGCAATGCTGTATTTTTAGCGCCGCTGATAAAAACTTTTCCAAACAACGGGTTACCGCCGATAATTTTGATTTTATCCATTGTTTTGCTCCTTTTCCTGTTTACGTCGATTTAGTTCTTCCTGCTGTTTTTTGCGTTTTTGCAGATTCTTTTGCAAAGCTTTGGCTTCTTTTTCAAAACGCAGCTGCTGCGCCGATTTTGGCGGATTTTTAGACGCTGACATAACAATTCTCCTTAAAATGATTATGTTTCATCATAAAAAATTAAAGTCTAAAAGCCTAGTAAAATCTTGATTTATCAACACCTTTAACAGAGTTATAAATTTTTTTGAAAAAATATAAAAAAAGTTCTTGCAATTTATTTTTTTATAAGGTATAGAATATCTTGTTCGCAGATGATGCGGGTATAGCTCAGGGGTAGAGCGCAACCTTGCCAAGGTTGATGTCGTGGGTCCGAATCCCATTGCCCGCTCCAATTTATTTAGTGAAATCAAACACTTATAAAAATGATTTTTAGAGAGGAGTTCACATCCTCTCTTTTTTTGTGCAAAAAGTTTTTACACACTTACTATTCTTTTATTTCAAAGACTTAAAGCCTATAAACACAACGACACCAACCTATGTTTTGCACACTTTTTTACACACTTTTGTGTAAAAATCCGTAACTTTTTTTACACAACCTTCATTTGAGGGCAATTCGGTGTTCATATTTGACAGCCTTTGAACATAAAAAAAGACTCCTAAAAAAGGAGTCGCTAACATTGTTTTGACTATTTGTGCAAAATGCTTTTTTACACAGCAACCTGTATCGGTTTGATAAACAGTTGTTTCATATCCGCCAGATGCGATGATTGGTCATAATATTGCTCAATCATTTTAGCACTCGTTCCGCATTGCTTGGCTATTGTCAAAGTCGGAGTTTCATTTTGGACCAAAGATGTGATGTAATAATGGCGGAATGAATACAGCACTTTGTTGTTGATATGTTTTATACCGCAACGGTCAAGCAATCTTCTAAAACCGTTGTCAAACTCTTTAACCGCCTTAATTTCATAGTGATTTTTCGCTTCATTGCCATTGCAAAGACTTATAATGTTTATGTCTTCATCATTAAACGGCAAATTATGCTGACGGCAAAACTCTTTTTGCTGCTGATAGAGATTGTTAAGCAACTTCACCAAGTTTGGTGATAAAGCAATGTTGCGTTTGTTGTTTTGTTTCCGGCTGTACACATTAACAAACAAACCGCCTTCCCCATAGTCAGCGACATAGTTTTTCCAAGTCAGCGCACGCAATTCCACCGGACGAATACCAGTTTCGTACAGAATGCTGATGTAGTTATAAAGCAACTCTTTACGCCGTCTGTTGTGCTGATTAACCTCGTTTTTAATTTCTTGCTGCAAGGTGCTGAAAATCAACTTTACTTCATCAGGCGTAAAAGCGTTTCGTTTGCCGGACAAATCTTCAAATATTGGATTTCCATCGTCATCATAACGATTTTCTTTACTTTTGACTGTCGGTAAAGTCAGTTGTTTTTTGATTCTTCCGGTTGTATAGCACCAATTCAAAAACGCCCGAAGCGTGTTATTTTCACGGATTATGGTTGCTGGTTTTGCGTATTGGTGAGTTCTCGTAGATTTTTTCTCACGGCGGTATTCCACATATTTAATCAAATCCAAGTTTGTAAGTTCGCCAATATCTCTAATTTTGCGGCGATTGCCGATAGTTTCGCTAAAATAAAGAAATTCATAGCAGCCAATCTCTGATTGGTGCTATTCGCTGAAATGCTGATTTCAGCGTTAAATCAATTAAAAAATATTGCAAAAACAAAACCTAACAAGTTGTTATGATAAATAATAGTATAACAAATTTAAGGATAAGAAGATGCTGAAAAAATACAATCCGGAACATAATGAATATGTGAACTTCATACCGCTTGAAAGTTATGCGGAAATGAAAGAGGAAATAGATAAACTGAACGAACGACTGAAGAATACGCCGGTGATGGGGAAATTGCCC
>CAVEOB010000018.1:0-26877 GCA_963617265.1 Mediterraneibacter gnavus | reverse complement strand
GTATATGAATTACTTTAAGAGAATGTACATGCAGTACATGGCTAAGAAGGGTCGGTTTTCTGAGGGAAGCGTCATCGGCTTGTGCGAGGTTTACGAGTACGAGACTGAAGAGAAAAAAGCCTGGGAAGCTGAGATGGCGTGGAGTTTGCAATGGTGTAAGGCAGAAGGTCAAACTTCTGAAAAGGAGCTTCGCCGCATTCTGCGCATCTTCTTTGTTAACCATGCGTTTGTGGACGACAAAATTGTTGCCCACATCTTGTCTAACCGTCACCGAGTGCTGCCATTGTTTATGGCATGTCTGAAGAAGCGTAAAATGGCATTGACCAAAGAAGAAAGCGATGTCATTTCTCAGCTCGCTGTGGAAGACTTCAAGCGCTTGTGCAAGCCTTTGCACCCGTGGATAGAAAAGGAACTGCTCTCGTCCGGCGATACCGCAAAAATCAAGTGGTATTGCCAGCGTTTTGTTCTTTCTTCAGATGCAGAAATGCATCTGGTGCTGTTGGCAACGCAAAAGAACTATCGCAACGCCGATCGCCGAGATTTTGACTATGCCGGTTTGCTTGCGGGATATGTCAAGATGCATAAGGCGGCGTTTGACAACGAGTGTGCTTATGACTTTCTACTGAAACAGGCAGGGCTGACAGATTTGAAAAAGATCGTAATGGCTCGTCGTTCTGTTAAGTAGAACTATTAAAGCGGTATCTCCTCAAAAAGATACCGCTTTTTTGTTTGACTTTTTGTAAAATTTGTCTATATTAAAAACATCAACTTATTAGTAACTTAAATTTTATTTTTATGACAGATTTTGAACAGCTGCTTTTGGCAAAAGGCGATGCAGATTTAATTTGCTCTTTTGTTATAGACTACACCGAAATTCTCAGTGATGATTTTAAAAGCGTCTTTGCTTCATATATTGAGGAGGCTAAAAAACGTCTCGCTGCAAAAGAAAAAATGGCGTTGTCTAACCTCAAAGACAGCAGCAAGCAGCATCTCCGCACAGCACAAATTGCCAAGCCGGATCTTGTCGGCAAGCAAATGAGTATTACTGATTTGCTGAAATATCATGAAGGGGACGATCACATAAAGACGCGTATCCTCACAAGTACAAGATGGAATGACGTTTATACTGTGGGAGATTTGTTGGAAGAAGGCAGGCACAGTCTATCGCAAATGCGAATGATGGGAAAAACGTCAATGGCTGTTTTGGAAGAGTGCTTAGGCAAAATCGGTTACAGACTTAGTGACCATTAAAATCAAAAAAATCTCGTTATCTTTGGATGGCGGGATTTTTTTTGTAAGGTGTGCTAAAATAAAAATATTGACAAAATAATGCTGAAAAGCTAATATATATTTCTAAGGTTTATTATTTTGTTTAATTAAATTGTTGCTTATGAGAAAGATTATTATCGTGATGTTAATCATTTTAGGATTGGCATCGTGTTCAGGAAATATTTCGCATCAAGATGGCGAAGTTTATACCGTCGAAGATGTGACAGCTACTTCAACTGACATGACTTTCAAGTTTGAAGGCGTGACCGAGCCTCAAACATTTTCTGTTGAGGCTTGTCAAGACAGTGAAAACTATCCGGCTTACAAAAAAAGCGACGTGGTGGAGATTGAAAATTCTCGTCTTAGCCATGTGTATTCTCGGAATATTTGGGATATTATTGTTCCTTTTTGGGTTGTTTTTGTCGTTGTTTGTATAGGTGGTTTAATTTTGTATCTTGGACGTTTGGCGATGAATAGTTAATTTTTAGCATAGCATAAAAAGGAGTGTTGAAAAATGCTCCTTTTTTTGTTTTAAAAAGGTGTTGACAAATGCCGATATTTTAAGTATAAACTAAGCAAATTTAGTGAATTTTTACCAAAAGAGTCGTAAAAAATTCAAGCTCCGAGGAGTCCGTCAGCCAGCGAGGTTTCGCACACTGACGTAAATTTGTTTGTATTAACAAGGTGATAAAGGTAAAACAGGAATGTTTGAAAATTTGACCGATAAGCTGAGCCAAGCTTTTTCTAAGATAACCTCCCGCGGAGTGCTGTCAGAAAAAGACATTGATGAAGCTATGCGCGAAATCCGCGTGGCACTGCTGGAGGCCGATGTTTCCTTGCCGGTGGTCAAAAGCTTTATTGCCAAAGTAAAAGAACAAGCCTTGGGCGAAAAGGTCGTTAAGTCGGTGCAACCGGGGCAAATGGTTGTCAAAATTGTGCACGACGAACTGGTAAAATTGCTGGGCGACGGCGATGAAAGCTTAAACTTTAACGCTCCTGCTCCGGTTTGTTTTTTGATGGTTGGTCTGCAAGGTTCAGGTAAAACTACCACCACAGCCAAAATTGCCGCTAAGCTCAAGAAAAACAAACATATTTTACTGGCTTCATTGGACGTATATCGTCCGGCGGCGCAGGAGCAATTAGCACAGCTCGGCAAGCAGATTGAAGTTGATGTTTTGCCGATTGTTGCCGGTGAAAAGCCTTTGCAAATTACCAAACGTGCTTTGGCAGAAGCCAAAAAAGGCGTGTATGATTTGCTGATTTTGGATACGGCAGGTCGTTTGCAGATTGATGAAATTTTAATGCAGGAAGTTGCCGAAGTTAAAAAGCTGGCGCAGCCGGTTGAAACTTTGCTGGTTGCCGATGCTTTAATTGGTCAGGAAGCCTGTAATGTGGCTAAAGAATTTAACGACAAAATTGGTATTACCGGTTTGGTTCTGACCCGCATAGACGGTTCGTCCCGCGCCGGTGCCGCTCTTTCTATGAAAATGATTTCCGGTGCTCCGGTAAAGTTTTTGGGAACGGGCGAAAAAATTGATGAATTGGAAGAGTTTCATGCTGACCGCATAGCCGGACGCATTTTGGGGCAGGGCGACGTGGTTTCTTTGGTGGAAAAAGCCATAGAAAACGTAGATAAAGCCGAAGCTGAAAAAATGGCTGGCAAAATGCTTAAAGGCTCGTTTGACCTAAACGATATGCTGGAGCAAATGCGGCAGATAAAAAAATTGGGCAGTATCGGCAGCATTATCGGTATGCTTCCGGGGCTGTCTAAGTATAAATCTCAGATTGAAGAGTCCGGCATGTGCGACAATCTGATGAAAAAACAGGAGGCAATCATTCTGTCGATGACAAAAAAAGAACGCTTGAATCCTGATTTGATAAAAGCGTCTCGCAAGAGAAGAATCGCACAGGGCGCCGGAGTAACTGTTCATGATGTGAATGTTTTGCTCAAATCATACGAGCAAATGTCCGGCATGATGAAAAAAATGGGCAAGTTCGGCTCTTTGTCGGCGATGTCTAAAATGTTTAAGGGAAATCCGATGGGCGGAATGCCGTTCGGCGGGTTTAACAAAAAGTTTCCGTTTTAAGCGGAAGTTATGGTTTGTAACAAAGAAAGGAAATTTATAAAATGTCAGTACGTATCAGACTCTCTCGCAGTGGTTCTAAAAAACGTCCTTATTACCGTATCGTAGCAGCTGATCAAAGAGCTCCTCGCGATGGTAGATTTATTGAAAAATTGGGTTCTTACAATCCGTTGTTGCCTCAAGACCATGAAGCAAGATTGGTTGTAGACAAAGAAAAAGTTGCCGCTTGGTTGGCAAAAGGCGCTCAGCCGACAGATAGATTGCAAAAATTGTTTGCAAACTTGGGTTTGTGCGAAGCTCCGAAAATTGTTCCGCAGCCTAAAAAATCTGCTCCAAAAGCAAAAGCTGTTGAAAGAATGAAAGAAAAAGAAGCTAAAGCTGCCGCTGCTGCTGAAGCTGCTTCTTCCGCTGAATAATTTTCAGCAATGTAACAATTAGGTAGTTATTTTGAGCCTTAGATTGGAACTTTGATGATTGAAAAACGCGTATGTCTTGGAAAAATTGTTGCCGCACATGGTTTGCGCGGCGAGGTGAAAGTTCACAGCTACACCGATAATCCGGCTGATATTGATAAATATGGCATGGTAGAAGACAAAGAGGCTGCGCATAAATTCAAAATCAAAGCGGTTGGTCCGCACAAAGATGTTATGCGCCTGAAAATTGAAGGCGTAAACGACCGCAACGCCGCCGAAGCATTGATTGGCACCGAACTGTATGTCAACCGCAATGTTTTGCCGCAGCTGCCGGAAGAAGAATATTATTTAAGCGATATCATCGGCTTAAAGGTATATCTTAACTCTTTGGATAAGGAAATTGGCACGGTTGCGCGTTTCAGCAACTTTGGCGCCGGCGAGATTATAGAAATAAAATTGCCGCACCGAAAAGAAACCGAAATGCTGCCGTTTACCAAGCAGTATGTGCCGACTATCAATCTGGAAGAAGGTTATATTATTGTTTCGTCTGCAACAATGATTTTTGCTGATGATGACAGCGAGGAAGATAATGGCGCTGAATGTTAAAATTCTAACCATTTTTCCCGAAATTTTCCCTGGTTTTTTGGGGACGTCCTTAACCGGACGCGCCTTAAAAGACGGAATTTGGAACTTGGAAGCTGTCAACATCCGCGATTATGCGTTTGATAAGCATGGTTCGGTTGATGATACTCCATGTGGCGGCGGTGCCGGAATGATTATGCGTCCTGATGTGTTGGGCAATGCAATTGACCACAACTATAGCGGCGGCAAAATCATTTATATGAGCCCAAGAGGGCAGGTGCTGACGCAGCAAAAAGTGCATGAATTGAGCAAGGAAGATAATTTGACAATTATCTGTGGTCGGTTTGAAGGAATTGACGAGCGGGTTCTAGAAGAATACAATATCGAAGAACTAAGTATCGGCGATTATATTTTGACTGGCGGCGAGCAGGCGGCAATGATAATGCTTGACGCGGTTGTTCGGCTTTTGCCGAATGTGCTGGGTAACGCGGCTTCCACCGAAAACGAAAGTTTTGAAAACGGCTTGCTGGAATATCCGCAATATACCCGCCCCATAGAATGGAAAAACCGCAAAGTACCGGAAGTTCTCTTGAGCGGTCATCACGAAAACGTGGCAAAATGGCAAAAAGAGAAGGCTCTGCAAATAACTAAAGAAAGACGTCCGGATCTGTTAGAAAAAGCTTGATTTTAGACAGATTTGGGTTTATAAGGTAACAAATTAACAAATAAAGGTAAAACTAATGAACATTCTTGAAAATATTGAAAAAGAGCAAATTGAAAAGCTCATGGAAGGCAAAAATATGCCGACATTTAAGCCTGGTGATACTTTGCGCGTTCATACTAAAGTAAAAGAAGGTGACCGTGAACGTATCCAAGTTTATGAAGGTGTATGCATTGCTCGTAAAAACGACGGTTTGAACTCTTCTTTCACAGTTAGAAAAATTTCTTTCGGTGAAGGTGTAGAACGTGTGTTCCCGCTGTATTCTCCAAACGTAGCAAAAATTGAAGTATCTCGTATCGGTAAAGTTCGCCGTGCAAAATTGTACTTCTTGCGCGCTTTGCGTGGTCGTTCTGCTCGTATTGCCGACGATTTGTCAGTATCTGTTAAAGACGCTAACGCCGGTAAATAATTTACGGTAAAATTTATAAAACCGCTTGAAATTGTTTTTTATGTTTCAAGCGGTTTTTAGTATATCTGCAGCAATAATCAGCTGCTAAACTTTTTCATAGCTTTGTCAAAGCTGCCTTGCTTTACGGCTTCTTCATAAAGACGGACTTTATAGTCAATTTTTTGCAGATATTTTTTAAACTGCTCAATTTGTGCCAAAACTTTAAGCTGTTGCTGCTTAAACATTTCCAAGCGCTGGGGCAGGGTGGAATCGCCTTCGCGGAACCAGTCAATATATTGCTTAATTCCTTTAAGCGGCATACCGGTTTCTTTCAGACATTCAATAATAGAAAGCCAGCCCAAATCGTTGTCCGAAAACATACGTAAGCCGGAACTGCTTTTGCGCACAAACGGCAGCAAGCCTTCTTTTTCGTAATAACGCAGGGTATGAACGGTTAGTCCAGTTTTGGCGGCAACTTGCCCGATGGAATAATACATCTTTAAATTCTCCTTAAATTAAATATTTTTTTGTGTATCTTTCAAAAAAGTCTTGACTTAGAGTAAACTCTAAAGATTAGACTGTCAAGTGTTAAAGAAAAAATTAAGGAGGAAAAATGTCTAGATTACTTATTTTAGCTTTGGCTGTAATTGCTGTTTTTGCTGGTTTTTCAGCCTATCAAAAAGCACAGGCGCAAGTTGCCGAAACCGCTTCCGCCACACCAAAGAATAATGATAAAATCTTAATCGCTTATTATTCTTGGTCGGGTCATACAAAAAAGGTTGCCGAGGCAATTCAAAACGAAATCGGTGGCGATTTGTTTGAAATTCAGCCGGAAACAGCATATTCCGATGACTACAAAACAGTTGTTGCCCAAGCCAAGAAAGAAATTAACGAAGGCTATCGTCCGGCTTTGAAAAATAATGTCGCAAACATTGCTCAATACGACACTGTGTTTATCGGTTCGCCAAACTGGTGGGGAACAATCGCTCCGGTAGTCAGTACTTTTGTTGAGCAAAATGATTTATCAGGCAAAACCGTAGTGCCGTTTATCACTCATGGCAGCGGCGGCGAACAAAACACCAGCGCCGATTTGGAAAAACAGTGCAAAGGCTGTTTGGTCCAGAAAAACGGCTGGGTAGGCTATGGCTCTCGCACTTGGGGAATTTCCGGCTGGCTGGAAGACATCGGCTTCAAAAAATAACCAATTGCAAATATTAAAAGAGGCGGTATTACTACCGCCTCTTTTGTGTTGGATATTGCCCAAATATTTAGCAGATAGAATCAAATTCTTTCTTTAACGAGCGGTCAAACAAACCGCGGATAGTTTTTTCTATGTCTGCATTTTCAAAAATAACTTTGTACAAAGCCTGACAAATCGGCATATCGATATGTTCTTTATCGGCAATGGCTTTCACGGCGCGTAAAGTGTCAACGCCTTCCGCCAATTTTCCATAGCGTTCACCTTTGGCAAACATTTCGCCGAACATACGGTTATGGCTGTTTTTAGAGAACAATGTCGCCTCATAATCGCCAAGGTGAGCTAAGCCGTACGCCGATGCCTGATTTCCACCTTTAAATTTGATTAAACGTCCAACTTCTATCGGTGCGCGCGCCATTAAAGCGCCTTTTAAACCATACCAGCCGAGTCCGTCCAAAATACCGGCAGCGATACCGATAACATTTTTCAGGGCTGCGCCGACCTGATTGCCGATTAAATCTGTGCCGTAATAAAAACGAATGAGGTCGCTTTGCATAAATTTAATAATACGGTCTTGAGTTTCTTCATCATAGCTGTCAATCACGGCGGCAGACGGAACTTTGCGCATATAGTCCTCTACATGCCCCGGACCGCCCAAGGTTGCAATATGAATATTCTGTTTGATTTCTTCTTTGAAAACTTCAGCTAAAATTTTTGCCGACGGCTCTTCCAAGCCTTTCATTGCCAGCAAAAAGATTTTGCCTTCCACATTATAGCCGTTGATTTGTTTGGCTAAGCTGCGCAGGTTCTGACAGCTGATAGAAATGATAATAAAATCATTTTTCAATGTTTCAGCCATATCTGAAGTCATTTTCATATTATCGCTTAAAGTCAGATATTCATTTTTACGGGTTGTTTTAAGCTCTTCAAAAGACGGAGCGCCTTCCATGCCATAAAGCAGCACGCCGTCGGTATGGCAGTAGTTTGCTACATACCAGGCTAAAAATGTTCCCCAGCGACCGCAGCCGATTACAGATACTTGTGTCATAATAACCTCACTTTATTAAATTATATTCAGCATTATCAGCCAAAGTAGATAAATTGGCAATCTAAACTAGCAAGAAATCAACAGCTAATTATTTTAAAAAATCTTTATGCAGGCGACCGCGGACAGCTTGCACATAGTTATAGTCTCTGAAAGAATCATAAGCGTGATTAAAACTGTCTGTTCCGTAAATGTAAAAAACTTTGTTTGCAATATTGCGGATAGCGGAATCTATAGTTTCAAAAGCAGCGTTATAATCACGGTCAAAATTGTTGCGTTTTTTATGCTGGACAATGTCGTGATAGGCGGAAATAGCCTCAATGGTTTTGTTAGCAAAATCATTATTACCTTTTTCTTGAAACAAGTGCATAATCTTCATGGTTGTTTGATAAAAACACTTGTTAACCAAAATATTTCTTTGTTTTGTGTTGTATCCGTCAACAATCATTCGCTTCATTTCTCCGCAAATACGAAAAGTAATATAGCAAAGTTTAAGGGGCTTTGCAAGCCCCTTATGAAATTATTTTAAACGTGCGCGTAAATCTTTGATTAAACCGTCAATTCCGGTCGGCGATTTTTTTATATACGCCGTATATTCGCTGCGTGCGGTCTGCGCCAAACTAACGTTTTCTATAATAATGTCAACAATACGCAAACGTCCGTTTGTTTCTTTAACCCGCCATTTTACTGATGCCGGCGCGCCTTCGTCCATCGGTACTTGAGTGTTTACAAAAATTTGGTCGGCTGATTTTGAATTTTCTGTACCCAAAAACTCAAAGTGCTTGCCTTTAAATTCATTGAAACGTTCCGACCAAGTTTGAATATTCAGTTTACGGTAAACATCAATAAAATCAGTGCGCTGCTGAGGAGTAGAAGTTTTCCAATAGCGTCCCAAAACAAACTTGCCGATAAAATCCAAATCCAAATCTTCATTAAAAAGCTTGGTGAAACGAGCCTTTTTTTCTGCTTCTGAAACATTGGAATTTATCAATTCTTCTATACCTTGCTGTGTTGTCTTTTTTATAAAATCTTCGGCGGCAGCGCCATTAACGGCGGCATTAGCCTGAGAGCAGAACAAAGTTAAAAATAAAAAAGCAAAAAGTTTTTTCATTAGTCCGATTCCTTTTTTAATTATTCATCATCTTCATCAAAGTCAAAATCATAGCTAGCGGCTGAATTCTCAGTATCTGCGCTTTGGCAGGCGCCGATTTTCAGACGGTTTTGCACATATGCGGATTTTACCATGCTGTACGGGTCAACTGCATTGGCGGTTAAGTTATCTACCAGCTCTAAATTTTCTTCACGCACGCTGACAAAACCCAAAGCGGTTAAGCCGTAAATAAAGCTGTAGCGTTTCCAATCTTGCCCAAAATTGATATATTGGTTAGACCAATAAAGCGGGTCAGCAACGGCGTCGGCAGCCATACCAGTTGCAGCTCGAGGAGTGCTTGGACCCAGCAGCGGTAATACCACAAACGGACCGTCAGGCACGCACCAAGCAGCCAAAGTTTTATCAAATCCGGTTTTATTTGCCGGTAGATTCCAGCCCGATGCCACATCAAACATACCAAGTAAGCCCAAGGTGCTGTTTACGGTAAAACGCCCCAATGATTTGCCGGAATCTGCAAAGTTTCCCTGCAGTGAATGATTTATGATTGTTGCCGGTTCTCTGAGATTGCTGAAAAAGTTGCTGACGCGTTCGCGTACAAATTTTGTGGTTACGGTGCGATAGCCTTTTGCCAGCGGTTTCAGCATATAATCGTCAAGTTTCATATTGAAATTAAACATAGCGCGGTTATAAGCTTCCATAGCGCTGTCATCTTCATCGGCATAAACCGGTGAACAGCATAACAAAGCAGTGCCTGCGGCTAATACCGTAATTTTTTTTGAATAAAGCATTTTATCCCCTTTAATTTTCGCTTTAATATATAGGCAGAAGTGTTGAAAATCAAGGAAAAATTTAGATTTATCATCGTAAAAGCAAAGTAAAGGCAAAAATTGCGGATATTCATTATAAATATATAAAGCCGCAAAAAACACCGCGGATTAAAAAATCGGCGGTGTTTTTGTTTAGCAGGACTCTAAAAGCGGATTGTCGGTTATTTTAGCATAATCATACACCGGTTTTGAGACTGTAGCCTTAGGACTGAACTTTTGTGCCGTTTGCGTAAAAATCTGATTTTTCAGGTGTAAAAGTTCAACACATTTCGGTAGGTTGATTTTTTGTTTCCGACGCTTTGCCAAAAACTCAAGCGTTTTCAAAAACAAATCAACCGGTTTCATCAGCGCAAAATGTTCCGGAATATCTTCCAAAATGCGGGAAAACGAGATTTCTCGTTCTTTCATTAGCACAATGGTTTCGTCCAATCCTTGAAGCACGCTGGTCAGAATGCGGCGGGTTTTGTTATAGGCAGCCTCGTTAGAAGCGTTGCGCGGCAGCTCGTCAAAAAGCGATGAAGTATATTCATCAAGAGTTTTGAAATTAAGCTTGTCGCCAAACAAATAAGCGTCATAGCCTTGCTTGCGCGCCTCGTCTAAATCAGTAATTTCCGGCTGGACAGAGTCAATGTCAACAGCCAAACACACCGGCAGTATCAACGGCAGTTTGTCGCGGTAAAAATGCAGTAGAGTTGCAAACGCATTCAATGGCTTGTCCGGCTTTGTCAACGTGGCGCAATCCCAGTCAATATAGGTTTGCAGCAGTTGCTTTACCTTATATTGCGGATATTCCACATGGTGCGGCTGGTGTTTGCGGTGAAATGATTGAACTTGCCGTTCATTCAGCCACGGCAGCAAATACAAAATCAACTTGTCGCAGTCGTGAAACCAGCCGCCGAGCGAATATCTGCCGGTAAGCTCATGCTCGCGCTCCAAAAAAGCCAGCTTATGCTCCAGCGTATAGGCAATGGCGGGAATCCTCCAATGACCATCGGCTTTCCATTGGCTGCTGACTTTGCTTAAAATCCGTCGTAAAGGATTGTTTAAAAAGTTTATAGCCATAATAATAAAAATTAAAAATTACAGATTATTTGCAGTGTATAATATATTTATAAAAAGTCAACGATTTTGTCTAATAAATGCCGTGTTGAATAACCGGATAAGAGATATTGACAATGCTGCTGTTCTTATATATTTTAGAACAAAAATAGAACAGCGAGGCAAATATGTCTACAATAGCTTTGGTGGATTGCGATAGTTTTTTTGTTTCGTGCGAGCAATCGGATAATCCGAATTTGCGCGGCAAAGCAGTGTGCGTTGTTTCGGGCGGCAACGGCTGTGTGGTTTCGCGTTCGCGGGAGGCAAAGCAAGTCGGCGTTAAAATGGGGCAGCCGTGTTTTATGGCAAAAAAAGAATTTCCAAATGTTATTTACATTAACGGAAGACATGGGCGCTATGAGGAATATTCCGCTAAAGTGATGGCTTGCCTCAAAAATTTTACGCCTGATGTTGAAGTTTGTTCCATTGACGAAGCGTATATGAATCTGCACGGCTTGGATAAGCTGTATAAAAAAGATTTTGTTTCGCTTGCGGCGTCTATCCGCCAATCCGTTTGGCAAAACTGCCAAATTCCGGTGTCCATCGGCATCAGCTCTTCTAAGTTGTTAGCCAAACTAGCCAGCGACAAAGCCAAAAACAACGGCGGGGTTTGCTTGATAGAGCAAGGCGATATCACAAAAGTTCTAAGCGAAACGCAGTTGGAAGATGTCTGCGGGTTTGGGCGTCAGCATACGGCAAAAATGAAAATGTCGGGCATTTTTAATTGCCGAGAGTTTGTGGAGCAAACAGATAGTTGGGTGCGTAAAAATTTAGGAATTAACGGACTTAATTTGAAATATGAATTGCAGGGTTTCGCGGTGAATAAACTGGAAACCTCTCACGGCTTGCCCAAGTCCATACAAAACACTTCCGCACTTAGTAAATTTACTTCAGATATAGATGTTTTGCGCTCGTCATTAAAGTATCATGTGCATGCTTCCGGTAAAAAACTGCGTGAATATAATTGCTTTTGCAAAAGTGTAGGGGTAATGCTGCGTACTAAGGATTTTAGGGTTTACAGCGGCTATGTGAAACTGCCGCAGCCGACCAACGGCGAGCGGGAGATTTTTATGGCGGCGCAGAGTCTTTTGCCTAAAATATATTTGCCGGACACGCTCTATCGCAGTACCGGCGTAATGCTGGAAAATTTGCAGAGCGATAAGGATTTTCAGCCGTTGTTGTTTGCCGAACCCGAATATAAAGATGATAAAATAAGCCGTGTTTTAGATGAGCTGGAGCAAAAATTTGGCAAAGATGTGGTAAAAAACGGGCTGTTCTGAAAATCTAGTTAGCCGAATATGAATAGATGAAAGGCAGCTTGTCTTTTTGCCTTTACTTTACATATTTAATTTGTTAAATTTTTTAGCAGAAAATGTTAACGTGTTAATTAAAGGCGGTTTTATATGTCGGACAGCGGATTTATAAGTTTGGAAAATGACAAGGCAAAATGCAAATTGGCGCTGTGGGGCGCAGATTTGCTGTCATATCAGCCAAAGGGCGAAGAAAATGACGTTTTTTGGCTGGGAAATTTGAATAAGTTTGATCATATTCAAGCTATCCGCGGCGGCGTGCCGGTTTGCTGGCTGCGTTTTGCGGCAGAAAAATTGAATGATAATCTGCCGCGCCACGGCTTTGCCCGTATTTCAGACTGGCAAGTGCAAAACATTGTTTCCACCGCTCAAAAATCGGAAATTGAATTGTTTTTACAGCCTGATGCCAAATATAATCTGCCAGTAGACGCTAAGCTTTTTATTAAAGTTTCAGATAAACTGGAGTATGTTTTAGAAACCACAAACAACGGCGCTGAAGAGTTTGTTTTCAGTGAAGCTTTGCATTGCTATTTTAAGGTTAGTTCGCTTGAAAATGTTGTAATAAAAGGTTTGAAAGGACATAAATATAAAAGCTCTTTAGATGGTAAAATTTATGAGCTTGCCGAAGATTTGCATATTGACGGCGAATTTGACGCGGCGTTTCCAAATCATTCCGGCAATATCGAAATTGTTGACAGCGGCTATAAGCGGAAAATCTGCATTGAAAAACAAGGCTCAAATTCTACGGTGGTGTGGAATCCTGCTAAAGATTTAGCCGAAATGTCGGCGGGGCAGTATAAACAATTTGTTTGTGTCGAGCCGGCAAATCAGGGAGATTGCTTTGTTCGTTTGAAACCGCACGAAAAGCACCGCATAGCCATGACTGTTCATATTGAACATTTGTGAGTATCTGCAATAAAAATCGCCGGTCAATGCCGGCGTAATTTTATATTTTCAGCAGAATCGGATTATGCACTGGCGGCTGTTTGTCGCGGATTTCAATTGCGGCAAGCAAATCGGCTTGCGCTTGTGCAAATTCACTTTCTTCGTCATAGTGCACAACGGCAAGCGGGGTGCGTCCGGCTTCTGCCAAATCTCCAATTTGCGCAAATTCGGTATAGCCAGTGCTTAAATCCAGTTTTTGCCCAGGGATGGTGCGTCCACCGTGCAGTTTTATTATGCTGACGCCAATAGCGCGGGTGTCCATAGCGCAAACATAGCCGTCGGTTGCCGCATATATCGGTTTTTGATATTTTGCTTTCGGCAGCATAGTTTCATATTTTTCAACAAAAGATTTTGAACCGCCGAGAGCTGCTACCATTTCTCCGAATTTTTCCAGCGCCGCGCCTGATTTATGTACTTTTTCCAGCAATTCCAAAGCTTCATTCAAGGTACGGCAGCGCCCGCATTGCAAAAGTAATTCGGCGCCAAGCTCTTTGGTGACGGTATCCAGCCGCTTGTTAACGTTTTGATTTTTCAAATAGTCGACGGCTTCTTTAATTTCCACGGCATTGCCTGCAGACCAGCCCAAAACCTGATTCATATCGGTTAAAACGGCTCGGGTTTGCGTACCAGCATGGTTTGCCACATCCACAATAGATTGAGCCAAGGTTTTAGCGTCTTCAAAATTTCCCATAAACGCGCCGTTGCCGCATTTCAAATCCATAACCAAATATTGCAGACCAGCGGCAAGCTTTTTAGAAAGAATAGAGGCTGTAATCAGCGGAATAGATTCGACAGTGCTGCAAACATCGCGGATAGCATAGATTTTTTTATCTGCCGGAGCCAAATTTGAGGTTTGACCGATAATGGCGCAGCCTACTTTCTTTACGGTTTTTTTGAACAAATCTATTGAGGCTTGAGTGTTGTAACCGGAAATTGCTTCCAGCTTGTCAATGGTTCCGCCCGTATGCCCCAAGCCGCGGCCGGCAATCATCGGCACATAAACATCGCATGCAGCAAGCAGCGGAGCCAGCATCAGGCTGACTTTGTCACCGACGCCGCCGCTGGAATGCTTGTCAACAATCGGTTTGTCAAATCCTTCCCAGTCCAAAACATCGCCGGAATCGCGCATAGCCAGTGTTAAAGCTGCGGTTTCAGCGGCGTTAAATCCATTTAAAAACACAGCCATAGTCAACGCTGCAACCTGAATGTCTGCAACTTCGCCGGTTGCCATTCCTTTGATAAAACAGCTGATTTCTTCACTGCTTAAAGTTTCGCGATTGCGTTTACGGCGTATAATTTCTTGAGGTATCATAGCAATCTCCTTAATATTGCGCTAAATAGTTTTTGATAAGAGTTTCCAATTTTTTAGAAGATTTTTCGACTTGCGCCAGCACATCTTGATGATTTTGCACTTCGGTGGTTAAGCCGGTGCCTAAGTTGGAAATAACTGAAAAAGCCAAAACTTTTATGCCTTTATGCACCGCTGAAATAACTTCCGGTACGGTGGACATTCCAACGGCGTCGGCTCCAAACATTCGAAAAAGTTTAACTTCGCTCGGGGTTTCATAATTTGGTCCCATAGCAAATAAATATACTCCTTCAAATAATTGAATGTCCAAAGTTTTTGCCAAATTTTTTACAATGCTGCGGGTAGAGGCATCATAAGCGTTGCTCATATCGGGAAAATACGGCTCTTCATGCGGACCAATCAGCGGATTGCGGGCGCTGAAATTGATATGGTCTTTTATTAACATAAGGCTTCCTGCCGGCATATTGACGTCCAAAGAGCCGGCGGCGTTGGTGATAATCAGCTGCTTTACGCCCAAAGCCGCCAGCAAGCCGATAACCTCGGCAATCAGCTGCGGGGCAATTCCTTCGTATAAATGAAAACGACCTTCCATGCAAATTACCTTGTGCGAACCGATTTTACCAGCGGCAAATCGTCCTTTATGACCGGCAACCGTGGTTTGTGGAAAATCCGGAATATCGGCATAGTTAATATAAATCGGATTTTCGACTGCTTGGCTTACGCCGTCTAAGCCTGAGCCCAAAATCAGCGC
Source organism: Mediterraneibacter gnavus (assembly GCA_963617265.1). GTDB lineage: Bacteria > Pseudomonadota > Alphaproteobacteria > RF32 > CAG-239 > RUG410. Next base: position 11,826 of record CAVEOB010000018.1, on the reverse strand, counting down.
CGTGTCGGGGCTAAAGCCGTTTAAGCATTGTTTGATGTAGTTAAGCGAGTTATTCTGCATTTTTCATATCTCCGGCTTTAAAAAATTTCGGTAAAAGTTCATACAAGCGGAATGAGGTGATTCTTCCATTTAAATCAGCGCTTAAAACCACAGTGTTTTCATCGCCGAATTCCAAAATTTTTTGCATGCAGTTTCCGCAAGGCAAAATTTGCGCCGTGTCCGCCACAATTAAAATTCGGCTTATGGCAGTTTCACCTCCGGCTATCATTGCCGATATAGCTCCGGCTTCGGCACAGGTTCCGCACGGATAGGAGGCGTTTTCCACATTGCAGCCGCCGAATAATTTGCCGTTTTTGCTCAAAATTGCCGCGCCGACCTTAAAATGCGAATAAGGAGCATAAGCATTGAGCCGGCATTTTGCCGCCAATTCAAACAATTCTTTAGTATTTTCCATAGTTTTACCCCGTTTGTGAAAAAAATATTGATTTATTGTAGGGATAAGATACACTAAAAGTCAAGTTTATCTTTTTATCCGGTGGGAGAAAAACGGTGATTAAGAAAATAATTTTGATATTTTTAGGAATTGTTATAGCAGCTGTCGGCGGCTTGTTTGCTTATATATCTATGGTGGATTGGAATACTCACCGTCAGGATATTGCTGATAAATTTTCGGAAATAACCGGTAAAAAAATTGAATTTTCCGGTTCTATCAGCGTAAAGCTTTTTCCGCAGCCGACCTTGAGCGCTAAAAATGTTAAAATTATCACTCCTAACCGCTCGTCCGAAGTTTTGGCAACTATCGACAGCTTGAATACCGAAGTGTCTTTGCGCTCGCTTTTGAAGGGAACTCCTGATATTCGCACCTTATCTTTAGTCGGCGCCGAAGTTTGGGTCAACATAAATGAAACCGGCGAACTGAATTGGCGGAATTACAGCAAATCATCGTTTAGCGATTCTGACCGAAACACTAGACTGCAAAGCTTAAACATTCAAAATGCTTTGGTGCACTTTGATAATGCTGTTGAAAAAATCCAGTTTGATTTGTCGCAGTTTAACGCTGATACACAAGCCGATACTTTGGCAGGACCATATCGCTTAGACGGCAATTTTATGAAAAATCAAGACCATTTCGGCGTGGCGTTGAGCCTTGGCACTTTTTCTGGCTTAAACGATGTGCCGGTAAATTTTGCCATAACCCACCCAAAATCTGAAAGCTTTTTGCGCTTTGACGGTACCTATATGCCGAATGAACAGGCGTATAAAGGAGATTTTAGCGGCGGTTCAAAGAAAACGGCAGATTTTGCCAATGTTTTGTCCGGTATAAAAATTTTAGATGAAATATATAATGTGCCGCTGCAATTTTCAGTTGGCATTGAAACCGACAGCGAACAGATAAAGCTTTCAAGTTTCATTATTAAATATGACAATTTTATGGAAGGCGCCGGCAGTATGCTTATTCCTTTGCGTGTTGAGGCAGGGCAAAACCGTAATGTGGTTTTGAAGTATCAGCTTGTTAATTTGGATATGCGTCCGCTGCTTTCTATTTTTCAGGCGGAATATAAAAACTTTGTAGAAAACGGCAGCGTCTACAAGCCGGACTTTAATATGAATATAGATGCCGACATCAGCTCCGAGCGCGTGGTGCTGAATGATGAAGATACGGGCGCTTTGGAAAGCGTTAGCCTGAAAGGCAGTTGGAAAGACAACACGCTTTCCTTAGATGAATTTTACGCCGCCTGCGCTGGTAATACGGTGCTGACCATGGAAGGCAGCTTGGTTGAAGAAAATCAATCTCCGCAATATTTTTTGAAAGTGTCGGCAGGCAGCAAAGACTTTTTAGCGTTTTTGAACAGCATGGGCTTGAAAATACAGGCTTATACGCAGTCAACCTATCGCAATGCAAATGTTTCTTTCAGCCTGAGCGGCAATAATAACGTGTTTTCTGCAAATGATATTAAATTCACTATGGATAAAATGAATATCAGCGTCGTTGCTGGCGGAACATTTAAAAAAGGCGGAAATATTTATGAAATGCAGCTGGTTGCAGATACGTTGAATTTGGATAATTATTTGCCAAGCTATGAAAAGTCGCAGGATTTTATGACTACGCTTCTGGCAGATATTCAGAATTTGAGCTTTTTAAAATGGATTACTTTGCATGCCAATTTGCAGGCAGAAAAGTTAATTTTCAGAAACGCAGCTATGTCTGATGCGTCGCTGCAAATTGAAACAGATGCCGAAAGCGGCAAGCTTCATGTAATTGAAGCGTCGGCACAAAATATGGAAAATACCGATTTCAGACTTAGTGCGGATATTGATAATTTAGGCGGTTTGGATATCAATTTTGCCAATTTGAAATTTGACGTGCAGTCGAAAAACTTTGAAAATATAAAAGACAAGCTTAAATTGCCGCTGCCGAATTGGAAGATTTTTGCCTCCGGAAACTTCAGCGCTGCTGGTGAATATAACGGAAATCTGCATGACGGAAACTTGCAGATAAAAGGTACAGTCGGCGATGTTAAAGTTGAATATAACGGTGAAGTCAAACAAGATGAATACTTTGGATTTTCCGGCGATATTGATGTAAAAACCACCAATTTCGGCGAGTTCGTAAACAATATCGGCGGCTCGCTCAAATCGGCAAATTCGCTTCGCGGCGCTTTGAACTGCAAAAGCAAAATCAGCGGCACCAGCGCAGATTGGAGTTTTGATGAAACAAACTGCCTGTGGGGAATTGCCAACTATCAAGGCAGCGGTCGCGTTCAAACCAATAAGAACAATTATAAAATTAAAGCGGCGGCGAAAATTGATGATTTTAATTTAGAAAATGTAACCAATGTTCAATATACTTTGAATGCTCCGGCAATCAACCGCCAACAGGATAATAGCTTTTATGCCCGTCCGGAAATTAACGGCGATACATTTTTGTTTGATATTTACCGTAATTTAGACTTGGATATAGAGCTGACGGCGGATAGAGCCGGATACCGCGGCAAAACCTTTAATCGTCTGCATGCCAATATTTTGAATGCCGAAAATATTATGCAGCTGAAGAACCTTTCGGCAGTTTTCAACGATATGGATTTTAGCGGCGACATTTTAATAAACTATGCTCAAGAGCCAGTTGTCAAAGGAACTATGAAAATAAGCAATATTGATTTGAGCAATACTGGCGGCAATGTCTATGGCTTTAACAGCGGCGTGCTGAATTTGGACGGTAGTTTTGAAATGTCGGCGGCATCGCTGAACGATTTTGCCAGCAACTATACCGGCAGTTTGCGCTTTGCCGGAACGGATATTTCCGTTAACGGTTTGGATATTGCCAAAATAGAACAAGACTTGTCAGGGCGTGAATATTCTAAAGGTTTGTTCCAGCAAATCCGCGACAATCTGCAATCCGGCAAAACTGTATTTTCAGAATTTTCCGGCGAAGTAAAAGCCGATAGTGGAAATTTGCTGTATAATAAATTTATATTAAAAACAGATGGCGCCGACATTGCGGTTGACGGCACTTTGAATGTTTCGGAATGGAAAATGAATAACACCTTCACGGTAAAACTAAGCAATTTGCCGGATATTCCTCAATTTTCATTCAGTTTGTCGGGGTTGATTAACAAACCATCTTTAGATTTGAATATTGAAGAAGTGGCTCGCAAATATGATGCTCATTGGGAACAAATTGAGGCGGAAGAAAAAGAACGCAAAGCCGAAGAGGCGCGTCAGCTTAATCTAAAAATGAGCGCAGCGCAGGAAACGGTTAAACAAGTTTCGGAAAAAGCCAATTTTTTTGTGCCGGAGCTGGAAGAACATCAAAAAAACAGTCTTGATGAAAATTCTGTGGCGTGGTATCAGGAACGGCTTGCGGAAATTTCACAAATCAACCAAACTTTGGATAGTATGAAAGCTCAAGAGCATCTGCCGGACTTTACGGAAAGCGATGTGCAAAAAATAAATGATTATTGCGGGCAGACAAGTTTGCGCCTTAGCAATCTTCCTATTGAAATTTCAACGCATTATCAAGATGATGTGCTGAACAGATTTAGAAAAATTGCACCGACTCTGAGCGAAAATAACCAAAAGCTGGAGGATCTTAACGCCCAATATCAGCAGATGCTGAAAAATAAGTTTGAAGAACTGTCTCAAATCAAAGCTGAAGCTGTAATTTCACAGAGTCAGGAGCTTAAAGGCTATCAATCTGAATTTGAGCGTCTGAACAAGATTTTGCTAAGAAAGTATAACAGCATTTCATTGCAAATTAAAGATGTTGAAAAGGTGCAGAATAATATTCCTCTGCTAGAGCAAAGAACTGCGGTTTTGCATAAAAAGTTAGAAGAATATTCGGACAATATGCAAAAAATTGAAGATGTTTTCACCAAAACTCAAAATCTTTTAAATGAAATGTTAGCTGAACAGCAAAAAATATATGATGAGCAATTGGCTCAAAAACTGGAAGATGAAAAAAAGAAAAGAGCCGAAGAGGGGGATTCGGATAATAATTCCGAAAATGAACTTGCTGCCGAAAGCGGTGAGGTTGCGGCTCCAAAAAATAATCAGCCAGTAATAAAAGTTAAAGGTACTCATATAGATGATGATACGCCGCAAATGGTGATAAATTTGGAGCCGACGCAGTCAAACAAACCTTCTTTGCGTAAAATAACTTCTGAGGCTGCCGATGCTAAAGTTGAGCTCAGCGGCACCATCAAAAAGTCTTATGAAGAAAAAACAGCCGAAACTTCAACAAACAGCGGACTGTTGAAAGAGGCTGAAGGCGCAGTGCAAAAACCAACCGGAAGAATAATTGTGAAATAAATTTTAACAAGGCTTGTTAAATATTTTTATCATGTTAAATTAGATATACTATAATAATTATGGAGATGTAAAATGACCCGAAAACCTGAAGTTTGTGTACTGCCGGTGGCAGGACTTTCAACCCGCAATCTGCCGACAACAAAAGTTTTGCACAAAGGCTTTATGACGCTGGATAATATTCCGGTAATTCAATATGCTGTGGACAGCTGCGCCGAAGCCGGAATTAAAGAAATTGTTTTTATTTACAGCGACGATTCCTGCAAGCATTTGTTTGAAAAATATTATTCGCCAGCGCCGGAATTAGAAGCTCATTTGAAAGAAAAAAACAAATTAGATTTGTTGGAAAGAGTCCAAAAAATTATTCCTGCCGGAATGAAGTTTTCATTTGCCCGCCAAAGCGAGCCGAAAGGCAACGGACACGCTATTTTGATGGCTAAAGAAATTATCGGAAAGCGTGACTTTGCCGTGATGTGGGTTGACGATGTTTATATCAATCTGCACGGCGACGGAGTTTTGAAGCAGCTTTGCAATGTTTATGAGCAAAAAGGCGGTATTGTGGAAAATATTATGGAATGTCCGCGTCAGGAAATGGTGCGTTACGGAGCTTTGGTCGGCGCTAAGCGCGACGGCAATGTGGTGCGCGCTACAGGTTTGGTTGAAAAGCCGAAATTAGAGGAAGTTCCGTCTAATTACGCCTCTATGGGACCGTATGTTATTCCAAATGAAGTATTAGATGTTTTGCCGGAAGTAACTAAAGGCACTAACGGAGAAATAAATTTGACCGATGCCTTAAATTTGGCGGCAATGCGCGGAATGCCTATTTACGGCGTGCTGTGCAAGGGCTTGCGTTTTGACTGCGGCACCAACGCCGATTTGCAGCGTTCAAATCTCAAACTCAGCTTGATGAACAGCGGAGAATTGAGAGCCTATGCCCGTGAGCTTTTAGACACGATGGATATATAAAATCAGCATTTTGAAAAACACCTCGGGGACAAGCGCTCGGGGTGTTTTTTTATGGTTTAATAAAATAAGGCATTTTTGTTAACTTTTTAAAGTCAAAATCAATTTTAAGGCTGTTTTTTTGCCCGTGGGCGCAAAAGCACAGTTTTATGTTGGGTATAAATCAGAGAAAAAACTTTTTATCAGCGCTTAAATTTGCTATGTTTAGACAGTTTAACAAGTTTAAAGAAAAGAGGTATAAAGTGACAGAAAAAATTGAAAATACAGATGTCATAAAATCTGATAACATTGCCCCGACTATGATTTCGGAAGAAATGCGCCGCTCATATTTGGACTATGCCATGAGCGTGATTGTGTCCCGTGCTTTGCCTGATGCCCGCGACGGTATGAAACCGGTGCACCGCCGTATTATTTACGGTATGTACGAAAACGGCTATGATTGCACCAAGCCATATCGTAAATCGGCGCGTATCGTCGGCGATGTTATGGGTAAATATCACCCGCACGGCGATAGCTCTATTTATGAAGCCATGGTGCGTATGGCGCAGCCGTTTTCTATGCGTCTAACCCTAGTAGACGGACAAGGTAACTTTGGTTCTATGGACGGCGACGGCGCAGCTGCTATGCGTTATACCGAAGCTAGACTGGCAAAAGTTTCTTCCTGCCTGACCGATAACTTGGACGAAGACACTGTAGACTTTATGCCGAACTATGATGAATCTTTGCAGGAACCGACAGTATTGCCGGCGCGTTTTCCAAACTTGCTGGTTAACGGCGGCAATGGTATTGCCGTTGGTATGGCAACCAACATTCCGCCGCACAATTTGGGCGAAGTGATTGACGCTTGCTGCGCCTATATCGACAATCCTGAAATCAGCATAGAAGAGCTGGTAAGTATTGTCCCAGGACCTGATTTCCCGACCGGCGGCTTGATTTTGGGCTACGGCGGAGCTAAACAAGCTTATTTGACCGGACGCGGCTCTATAATGATGCGTGCAAAATGCACCATTGAAGAAATCCGTAAGGATAAAGAAGCCATTATTGTGCACGAAGTTCCGTATCAGGTTAATAAGGCGGCTTTGGTTTCGCATATTGCCGAACTGGTTAAAGATAAAAAAGTTGAGGGTATTTCCGATATCCGCGATGAGTCCGACCGTCAAGGCGTGCGCATTGTAATTGAAATCAAGCGCGACTTCCAAGCCGATGTGGTGTTAAATCAGCTTTATAAGTTTACGGCTCTGCAAACCAGCTTTGGTATGAATATGCTGGCAATTAACGGCGGTCGCCCGATGATGATGAACTTAAAAGACATCATCTCTACCTTTATTGAATTTCGTGAAGAAGTTATCCGCCGCCGTACGATTTTCCGCTTGAATAAAGCCCGCAACCGTGCGCATGTTTTGGTTGGTTTGGCAATCGCCGTAGAGAATTTGGACGAAGTGATTGAACTGATTAAAACCGCTCCAACGCCGCAAGATGCTAAAGAAGCTTTGGTCGGTAGAGCTTGGGCTGCCGCTTCTATTGAAGATTGGGTTAAATTGATTGACGAGCCGGATAGAAAAGTTGAAAACGGTTTCTATCGTTTGTCCGACGACCAAGCCAAAGCTATTTTGGATTTGAAATTACAGCGCTTGACCGGTTTGGAACGTGATAAAATTCACGATGAATTGGTTTCTTTGGGCGAAGATATCAAAGAGTTCCTTTCTATTTTAGCCAGCCGTGAAAAACTTTATGGCATTATGCGTGATGAGCTGGTTGCCGTTAAAGATGAATACGCAACTCCGCGTCTGACCAAGATAGAAGACATTGAATACAATCAAGATATTGAATCTTTGATTCAGCGTGAAGAAATGGTGGTTACCGTAACCGAAGCCGGCTATATCAAACGTGTGCCGCTGAATGCTTATAAAGCACAGCGCCGCGGCGGCAAGGGCAAATCCGGTATGACCACGAAGGAAGAAGATTTTGTAACCCGCTTGTTTGTGGCAAGCACTCATACTCCGGTGCTGTTCTTCTCGAACAAAGGTATTGTTTATAAGATGAAAGTTTATAAGCTGCCTTTGGGTTCGCCGACTTCTAAAGGCAAACCATTTATCAACCTGCTGCCGCTGGTACAGGGCGAAACCATTACCGCTATTATGAAGCTGCCGGAAAATGAGACCGATTGCGAGAACTTGTCTATTGCTTTTGCAACCGCTAAAGGCAACATTCGCCGCAACAGCCTGATGGACTTTGTAAATGTTCAGTCCAACGGTAAAATTGCTATGAAGCTGGACGAGGGCGACAAGCTTATCAATGTGGCTTTGTGCGATGACAGCAACGATATTATGCTGGCTGCCAAGAGCGGTAAGTGCATTCGTTTTGCGGTGGAAGATTTGCGTGTGTTTGTCGGTCGTAATTCTACCGGTGTACGCGGTATCAAACTGCAGGACGATGACGAAGTTATTTCTATGTCTGTTTTGAAACACTGTGCATATAGCGTGGAAGAACGTGATGAATATCTGCGCGTTTCTAATGCAATGAAACGTATGGAAACCGAGAGCGGTGGCGATGCTTGCATTTCTCCAGATCAAACCGGTTTGTTTAACTTGCTTGACGTGGCTAAGTTTGAAGAAATGCGCAAAGCTGAAGAGTTTATTTTGACCGTTACTGTAACCGGTTACGGTAAACGCACATCGTCTTATGAATACCGCGTAACTGGTCGCGGCGGGCAGGGTATTGCCAATATGGAAATGTCTCCGCGCAACAAAGAAGTTGTAAGTTCTTTCCCTATTGAAGATGGTAAAGAAATTATGATGGTAACCGACGGCGGCAAACTTATCCGTATGCCAGTTGATGATATCCGCGTTGCCGGACGCAAGACTCAAGGCGTTATCTTGTTCCGTACTAGTGAAAATGAAAAAGTTGTTTCCGTAACATGGCTGGATTCTGACGCCGATGCAGATGAAGAAATCGACGAAGAAAATAACAGCGAAGTTTTGGACGGTGATTTGAACGATGCTGCAGATGATGCTGCAGAAGATATGGTTACCGAACCGGAAACCACTGACGATGAGCAATAAAAAACTCATCTAACCGATTTTCAGAAAAATAGTGCCGGCTGCCATAAAAGCAGCCGGTATTACTTTTAGGAATTAAAGAATTTATATAAAAATATAAAGCCCCGAAAATCGGAGCTTTATAATAGATTTAAGAATACTTATTTTTTATGCAAGGCTATTTTCAAAACCTCTGAAACATTGCTTACCGGAATAATTTTCATTCCTTTTTTCACGTTATCCGGTATCTCTGCCAAATCTTTTTCATTTTCTTTTGGAATGATTACAGTTTTGATACCTCCGCGCAAAGCGGCAAGCAATTTTTCTTTTAATCCGCCGATTGGCAGAACCCGACCCTGCAAAGTTATTTCACCAGTCATGGCTACATCTTTTTTCACCGGAGTTTTAGTAAACACCGAAACCAAAGTTGTATACATGGCAATACCAGCAGAAGGTCCGTCTTTCGGGGTTGCCCCTTCCGGTACATGAACGTGAACATCTGTTTTTTCAAATACTTCAGGGTCTATGCCCAAATCTTTGGAATGAGCTCGCACTACGGAATAGGCTGTTTCAATAGATTCCTTCATCACATCTCCGAGTTTTCCGGTTTGTGTGACTTTGCCTTTCCCCGGCATATCCACAGCTTCAATAAATAGAATATCTCCGCCGACTTCAGTCCAAGCCAAACCGGTAGTAACACCGATATGGTCTTGTTTTTCGGCTTCACCGTAACTGAAACGTTTTACGCCTAAATATTTTTCCAAATTAGCTGGTGTAACCTCTATTTTTACGCATTTGCCTTTTTGCAGCAAAATGTCTTTTGTTGCTTTGCGGGCAATGGTTGCCAGCTCGCGCTCCAAGTTGCGCACGCCGGCTTCACGGGTATAATAGCGGATTATATCGCGGATAGCCTCATCGCTGATTACCAATTCAGAGCATTTAACCGCATTTTCATCAAACACTTTTTTCAATAAATGGCGTTTGGCGATTTCTATTTTTTCATCTTCGGTATAGCCGGATAGCTGGATAATTTCCATACGGTCAAGCAGCGGACGCGGCATATCCAAGGAGTTTGCAGTTGTCACAAACATCACATCAGACAAATCATAGTCAACCTCTAAATAGTGGTCGTTAAATGACGAATTTTGTTCTGGATCCAAAACTTCAAGCAGAGCAGAGCTTGGATCGCCTCGCCAATCATTGCCCAGTTTGTCAATTTCATCCAGCAAAAACAATGGATTCGAGGTTCCGGCTTTTTTCATTGACTGCACAATTTTCCCCGGCATAGCCCCAACATAGGTGCGGCGGTGACCGCGGATTTCCGCTTCATCACGCATACCGCCTAACGAGGCGCGCACAAAGTTACGGTTGGTGGCGCGAGCTATGGATTTGCCAAGAGAGGTTTTACCAACGCCCGGAGGACCTACCAAACACAAAATCGGAGCTTTCATACTGCTGGAGCGGGACTGCACGGCTAAATATTCTATAATCCGCTCTTTAACCTTTTCCAGTCCGTAATGATCTTCTTCCAAAACTTTAATAGCTTTTGATAAATCTTTGTTTAATTTTGTTTTTTTATTCCAAGGAATATCTAAAAGCCAATCCAGATAGTTTCGGATAATAGCGCTTTCTGGTGAAGAATTACCCATATTTTTCAGCTTTTTAAGCTCTGCCAAAGCTTTGTCTCTTGCTTCTTTGGTAAATTTTGTATCGTTAATGCGCTTTAGATAATTGCCGAATTCGTCGCCGTCTTCGCCGTCGTTAAGTTCTTTTTGAATAGCTTTTATTTGCTCATTCAAATAGTATTCTTTTTGGCTTTTTTCCATTTGCTTTTTAACACGGTTCTTAATACGGTCTTCTACTTCCATAACCATCATTTCCGTATCAATAAGCTGCAATAGTTTGTTCAGGCGTTCTTTTAAATTTTCTGCTTCAAGCAAATATTGTTTGTCTTCTGTTTTTAAAGCCAAGTGCGAGGCAACGGTATCGGCTAATTTGTCGTATTCTTCAATTTGTTTAACAGATTGTACCACATCAAGCGGAATTTTCTTATTTAGTTTAACATAATCTTCAAATTGGCTGACTACCGCGCGAGCCCAAGATTTCAGCTCTGTGGCGTCTTCTTTTTCTGCCGGATAAGCCACAACCTGAGCCGAATAGTAAGTTCCTTCGTTTTGAAAATTTTTAATTTTGATGCGTTCTATGCCTTCAACCAAAATCTTTACGGTTCCGTCCGGCAGTTTCAGCATTTGCAAAATATTGCCTCTAGTGCCTACCTTATATAAATCATCGGCTTCCGGCACTTCGACATCGGCTTTTTTCTGCATCACCAAAACAATGTCAGAACCTTTGTCGTTGGCATGCTGCACAGCTTCAATAGATTTTTCCCGACCGACAAAAATCGGTACAATCATTTTAGGATATACTACCACATCGCGCAGCGGCAGTACCGGTAAAACTGTTTCTTTTTTCTTTTCCACTATATTGTTTTCCTCATTTTTTTGCATATCAGCTAAACTCCGTCCAATACATCTTTTTATTATATAAGGTTGCTTTTAAAGTTCTACAATAGCACAAAGCAAATTTTCCCCATTTTGTTTTAGTTTAAAGCAATAATTTTAATATTATCGGTTAAATATTTTTCAATCCCGTCATTTATCATTTTAAGTAAAATCTTAGCCTCGTTCTTGCTGATTTTTTCTTGAACAGCCAAAGCCAGCATTTGTACGTCATTTTTGTTTATATAATTGTCAAATGCTAATATCATATTGGTTTTAGATGATAAATAAGCTCCGTTTTGCGCCTCGGGATATTTTTCGGCAAAGTCGAAAAATATTTTATCAGCAATGTTTTTTAGTTTTATTGAATCCATATTTCACCTGCTGAATAAGATATAATTCTTATTTTGAACAGATGTCAATAGTTTTTTCTTATATTTTCTTATTTTTTACTTTTTAGCTCGCTTTTTTCTAATTTATTCTGCAAGTATTTGTTAATTTTATTATTTGCATCATTAACT
>CAVEOB010000017.1:0-27052 GCA_963617265.1 Mediterraneibacter gnavus | reverse complement strand
ATTTAGGCATTAGCCCGAGGAACCTACGGAACCCCACAAAACAAGGAAATTACCTTCGTTTAATTATTATATATCATAGAAATATGAAAAAATCAATAAGTTTGCTGAAATTTTACTGTTTCTTCAAATAAACATATTCCACGACACAGCGTCTCTAAATAGATTATATTGTTGCTAGCCTCAATATGTCCACTTTTTGTTTTTTCTTTACTTTTCAAATCTAGTTTGCTAAAAGTTATTTTAGACAGGCAATAAGTCTGTCTGGGGTGTGGAAACCCCGTGCATAAGCGTCTGTAAAACCAGACGATAATTAAGTTTGCCTTCTAGCGAAAGCTGGAAGGTAGCAAAATATGCTATAAATGTAATAGCTAATATGCTACACTATTTCTTATGCAATGGTTTCCAACTTCCAGCTGTCTTTCCGACAGCTTTTTTTGCAGTAATAATAGTTTTAGGAAGTTGTTATGAAAAATAATCAATTTGGTCGTTCAATGATAGAAATGCTGGGTGTTTTGGCAATTATCGGCGTTTTAAGCGTGGGTGGAATCGCTGGTTACGGCAAAGCGATGCGTATGTGGAATTCTAATCTGCAAAAAGATCAAGTAACCCAGCTGTTTCAATCTTTAATCAGGCTGCGCTATGATTTAAGCCATGACCGGCAATATGCCGAACAGCGGGCTAATGTGGCGGCAATTTTATATGCTTTAGATGAAGTTCCGGTTGGTATGACGTATAATGGAGGATTAGTTGATAAAACAGGCAATCGATATTCTATTGGTTATGGCAAAAGTTGCTGGAAATCCAATAAGGATAGTGATGAACAGACTTGTGCGTTTTTGATGTCTTTTAGTGTTAGATTTATAAAAACAGATTCCGCAATGGCGCCAACTTCAGAAGATTTATGCGTTAATATAGTAAATGTAGCTAAAGAAAATTCAAAAGATCTTAGAAGTATTCAGACTTTTTTAGGAAACAAAGATAAAAATGACGATGAAAATTGGCGAGGATATGCCCAGCAAGTTGAATTTAATTATTCTACTATAAAAACAGCAACGCCAATGCAGATTTTACAGATGTGCCGAAAATGCCAAGATCACCCTTATTGCAGCATACAAGTTCAGCTAAATCCAAATTAAAATGCGGAGAAAATGTGCGCTAATCTCCGCATAATTTGCGGAGATTAAAGGCTGATTAAAGGCGGCGCATTAAGCCGTTCCCCTCTAATTAAAAATAAAAATTTACATTTCTGCCAAACAATATTATGATGGTGGCGGTTAAAACAAGGAAAATTAAAATGGAAAAAGTCACAAAAATCATCAAAGTAGCGGCTGGCATCATTGTTTGCAAGGGACATATTCTGATAGCGCAGCGTAAGCACGGCAAAGATTTGGAATATAAATGGGAGTTCCCCGGCGGTAAGCTGGAGCAGGGTGAAACCTATGAGCAGTGCTTGACGCGTGAATTGCTAGAAGAAATGAACCTGCCAATTGTGGTTGGCAAGCATTTTATGGACACCGCCTATGATTATGATTTTGGCAGGGTTGAGCTGCATTGTTACAAAGCGGTTTGCGCGCAAGAGCAAATTCCCGAGCTGAACGAGCATGAGCAATATCGCTGGGTGCCTGCGGGCGAGCTGGTTCAATATGACTTTGCGCCTGCGGACAAGCCAATCATCGCCGCCTTGCTGGAATCAGGAAAAAGCGATATTTAACCAAAAATTTACTGCCTTAATGCTAAATAATGTTACAAAATTGTGAAGAATCGCCTGCTTTCGCAAAATATGCTGGTTATAGGCGTTTTTTTATGGTAAATTATAACTAGATAAAACCGCATTTTGAGGTAGGGTTATGTATATTTGGATTTTACTTGCAACGATAATGGTGGCGCTGAGCTTTCTCAACACCTCTCCGCGCGAGGATAAAGCCGGTGTATTCACCGAGATAAAAGCCGCCACGGTAGTTAACCGTTTTCGGGCGGAACACCTTGCGTTTTATCGCGGCACCGAGTGCGAAATGATTTATAACTGGAATAGTAGAAATTATGATACCCCGTATGAATGCACAAAAGGAAATAACTGTCTAGATAAAATGGAAGACAACCTGCCTTTGGGCTATGATATGACCAACATTGTCACGGAATCCACACACGCCATTTATTGCTTTGACGACAACATGCAAAGTGGTGCAAACGTAAAGGAGTGCAGCAGCGAGGAAGGTCGCAAAAACAAATATGCAATTTCTTTTGCCAAAATACCGGAACGCTGGTATTCCAAAACCGAAACCGAGATTACCATTCCTGAAGGCGAATCTTCACGCAAAGTAAAAATGGTTGCGCCGACCCCGAATTTTACCAACTATTTGGCAAAAGAGCTTTCCGGAGTAAAAAATATGGGGTGGATGTGGTGTGAGGGCATCGGTTCAACCGCCAAATGCCATTTGGTGGGGCGTACGGCAATTCAAATTGTGTATGAAAAGAATCCGCAAAATGCGAAAGGTTCAATTGCTAAGTATGTAAACTTTGTATTTCCGAAGGTTTTTTATATTGGCTCAGATGACGCCTCTAAAGCATTTCAAGAAAAGTGCATGCAGGGCAAGCCTTGCTTGTTTGCCTTTGATAAATATCGAAACGCCGATAGCGGCGGTCACTGCTATGGGCAGCATGATAATAGTGGAGAATAAGGAGAACGAAGATGAAAAGTCGTAATATCTCAAAATCTATAGCGCAGCGGGGTGGTTTGATGATTGAAGCCCTAGCTATGCTGGGACTTATCGCCGTTGTGACCCCGACCATGTATAAAAAGTCGGCGGAAAGAACCATGGAGGTAGAAGACATTAACACTGCGTCCACCATTCGCACCATTATGAACGCGGCAAATGACTATGTGGGCGCTAACTATTCAACCATTATTGCGGATATGGGTGAAGGGGATTCTGTTAGAATATTACCTGAAGGTAAGATTACGTCGTACCTGCCTTATGGTTTTGATATTAACAAGGCGCTGTATAATTACGGCGCGCCTCAATTGGCTATTGCCAAAAAGGGAAATAACCTGACCACGTTTGCGCTGTTTGAAACTAACACCGACATTGGACAAGAGCGCACCTCGCGCATTGCCTCGCTGATTGGTTCCAGCGGCGGTTATGTGACAGGCACCCAAAAAGCCCGCGGTATCGGCGGTATTTGGAAACTTGAAGGCGATGAATATAGCCAAGTGTTCCCAGATGGAGCTGATGCCGCGCAATATTCCATTGTGACGGCGTCGGCGGACACCATCAGCGCCGCGACCGGCAACGAAATTGATATGGATAAATACTTGCAGCGCGGACGCGATAATGGTGATGATCCGCAAACATTGTGGAAAAATAGTATGCGCACGGATTTATACATGGGCGGTGTTGATAACACCTACGATGTGTATAATAATGAAAATCATCACCCTGCAACAGAAACATTTAGTATCCGCAATATTAAAAGCTTGATTGTTGGAACGGATAAAGTCAATGAAGACCCCGATAATCCCTCTCCTTACGGATTGTATATTGCTGACGGTGGCAAACCGGACGCCTTTATTCATGGCAGTTTGATTGCGGCGGGAGAACAATTTAAAGCCGATGCAAATCGTTTGGGCTTTGGACGCAATCCTGATGCTGATACTGATGATACTCAAGACTTCCACTTTAAGGTTGATAAAGACGGTAACGCCACAGCCGACGGCTCGCTGACAAACTTAATGGACGTTAACCTGGCTTCCAAACTCAAAGATGATGGATCTGGTCCGGCTTGGACCGACGTAAAAATCGGCGCGTTAGGTGATAGTCCTCACTTAGGTGGAAGCAATTATTTGATCAAAGGCGACCATGATCATAACCAAAGAGGCGAACTATCTATAATCAATGAGCAGATTGCCTTTTTCCAAATGCCAAGAGATGGCGGAAACTTAGGCTCAGATACTGATAAAAGTATAGTATTTATGAACGGTGGCTATAAAAAAGTTAATAGCAAAACCACGGCTGCAGATGGCAGCACATCAACTGCTTCAGCAGATGTGAAAGCACCTCAATATAATGCAACTCAATATTTTCCAGTTGAGGTTGGTTCTAATATGGAAGTTGAGGGCTTGCTTGCCGCTGGTCAGTTGGATACGCAAAAAATACGTGCGGCAACGCTTTCTGTTGGTTCAGCAAATATCGATGACAGCAAAAAATGGCTAACCGCCGATCAAGACGGTGTCAAAATTCAAAATACTGGCGATGACAACATAACTGCAGCTATATTTCAAGAGAATCTAATTGCGATGGAAACTGGTAGAGCTGATGCAAATGATGAAAGTGCGGGTTTAGCGTTGATTCACGGTAATAAAACAGCGGATTCTGCAGCACCAGCTGCTTCGGTGCTGTACGGTGGCGGTATTAGAGCTATAATGGAAAACAAAACATTACTCATTGAGGGTGCAGAAAATGAGACAAGAACTTTGTTTAATCAAGGTTCGGTAGATTTATCAAATGCTAATTTTACCATTTGGGCAAATAGTTGGAATGATGCATCTGGAAATAATGGAAATAGTAATTCTAATAGACATGTATTTAGCGTTCGTGCAAACTCTAATCCTAGTACATCAGCTTTACATGATCCGGCTACAAGTGGGACTTCTTTTCAAGATATGGATCCTTACGATATAGCTATGCATGGTCGTGTTTTAATTGGTAACTTTGATTCTGGGGCGAAATTAGGTGAGGCAGGTACAGGTTATAGTGTACACCATGTATCAGTTGGGCAATATAATAAAAATGCAGCAGTTAATATTGTGCCAAAATCATTGGATAGCGAAAATAATGATAATTACAAAAACATTGTTTATATCGACCAAGGCGCTACTAGCACCACCAATAATTATAGTGATACTGTACCTGGTACGGTATATATCCGTAAGGGATATATGGAGGTCCGCGGAGAAACCAGTAAACCTGATACAACAACTGGCGCATTAGAAGGTAAAGGTGTAGTTGCCGCTTCCCGCTTTGTTGCCAACAACCCTGCTATTGATAGCGGTGGTAATGCTGTTACGGATAAAACATACGGAGCGGAATTTCCTATAATTGCTAAAACAGACTTTGGTAATTATAATGGATCTAATCATAACGTTGCTTATGATACCTATATGGTAAATCCGGCATATACTTCAGTTATGCACGATATCAAATTAACCACTCGCGGCGGAGCCCGCCTGAGCGATATTTTACCGGACTTTATTAACAAAGGTATTTATGTTGTTAACAATACCATTACTGAAGAAGCTGGTTCTGCGTTTCCATTTAGTTCAAAAACATTAGAGACAGATAAAATTCTCTTTAAAACGGTAAAAGATATGGATGATGGAAATGAACTACCAAAAAATATGTCAAAAGATAAAGCAATATCTTGGGCATCTCCACTTCTTGGGGTGGTTCCAGCCCCACAATGTCCTCCTGGATATGGTCGTGTGATAACCTTGACTCCGTCAAGTTTGGAAATGGCGCAAGCAGGCTTGCTTTATAAAGGTGAGAGCAATAGATATTTTGTAAATCCTGCAGTACCTTCTGTAGAGCAAGTAAAGGCAGCATCAGATTCAGACGAAAGACCTGCATTTGATAAAGTCAGCATAGTGGTTGATAAAGATAATACTACAATACCTGTAACGGTAGGTGCTGAAAAAGGTACTGCTGATATCAGTAACGTAAAAACAAGTGCTTATGTTTTACAAGCAGCTTCTTCAGTTCAGCCTGCAGCACCACTGCTGTTCCAGCAAAGCACTAGATTAAAATCAATGGTTAAAGAGCTTGTTTCTGAGGATAATGATGAATATGCTCAGGGTTGGGCTGCAATTATGGGATTTTTATATTCTGGTAATAGCTATGCAGCTTTTAAGTCAGATGGCTATGATATTGACACAGGAAGTATGTATTGGAATTTGTTCCCTGTCACCCGAGGGACATTGGAAGGATATGCAACGGTATATTGCTACTTTGATAGAACAAATCTATATAAGGGCTATGGGACTGATAATAAGGAGAAAGATTATTTTATAGATGGCTACACATATATGCGGGATATGACAGGTGCAACTGATTATAAAAAGGTTGATTCGACTGATGGTAAATACTTAAAAAGGTTGAATGACCCAACGTTGAAATACAACGAAGCCTGGTAATCAACTTTCACCCGTCATTTTCATGACGCATTACCATTCTTCCCACTCACGCCACCCTCGCTTTTTCCTCAGCGAGGGTGGTTCTTGTCAGCTGAGTTGATGACAATTTCTACTATTTTTCTGAATTCAAAGCCAAAAATGACAAGTACTAACCCAATCAAAAAAACTCCCTGCCTTGAGAGCAAAGCAGGGAGTTTCATAATCTGGAGGATTATTAGTACATTCCGCCCATACCGCCGGCAGCGGCAGCAGCGTCGCCGCAGTGGCATTCTTTTTCCGGAATTTCTGTAACCATTGCCTCAGTGGTGATTAACAAACCGCCAACAGAAGCGGCGTCTTGCAAAGCGGTTCTAACAACCATTGTCGGGTCAACAATACCGGATTTAATCATATCGGTATATTCACCGGCAGCGGCGTTATAACCGTAGTTGTAATCTTTGCTTTCCAGCAATTTACCGGCAACCACAGCGCCGTCCACACCAGCGTTTTCGGCAATTTGACGCAGCGGAGCCTGCAAAGCGCGGCGGATAATGTCAATACCAACATTTTGATCTTGGTTATCTGTCTTCAAATCAGCCAGAGCTTTGGTTGCATACAGCAACGCAGTGCCGCCGCCGGCAACAATGCCTTCTTTAACAGCGGCGCGGGTTGCGTGCAAAGCGTCATCAATGCGGTCTTTCTTTTCTTTTACTTCTACTTCCGAAGCGCCGCCGACTTTGATAACAGCTACGCCGCCTGAAAGTTTGCCCAAACGTTCTTGCAGTTTTTCACGGTCATAATCAGATGTGGTCTGACTAATTTCCTGACGGATTTGCGCGGTTCTGCCGGCAATGGCTTCTTTGTCGCCTGCGCCGTCAATGATTGTGGTGTCATCTTTGGTGATTTCAACGCGTTTAGCTGTGCCGAGCATATCCAAAGTAACGTTTTCAATCTTCATGCCCAATTCGTCAGAAATAACCTGACCGCCTGTCAAAACAGCCATATCTTGCAGCATAGCTTTGCGTCTGTCGCCGAAACCAGGGGCTTTTACAGCGCAAACTTTCAAGCCGCCGCGGATTCTGTTGACAACCAAAGTAGCCAAAGCTTCGCCTTCAATATCTTCTGCCACAATAACCAAAGCGCGTCCGGATTGAACAATGGCTTCCAAAATAGAAATCATCGGCTGCAGGTTAGAAATTTTCTTGTCATACAGCAAAATATACGGATTGTCATATTCGCAGTTCATTTTCTCTGGATTTGTTACAAAATAAGGAGATAAATAACCGCGGTCAAATTGCATACCTTCTACAACGTCCAATTCTGTTTCCAAACCTTTGGCGTCTTCAACGGTAATCACACCTTCATTGCCGACTTTTTCCATAGCTTTTGCCAAATATTCGCCGATTGTGGTGTCGCCGTTAGCCGAAATTGTGCCGACTTGAGCGATTTCACCGGAAGATTGAACGGCTTTAGAGCGAGATTTAACGTCTTTAACCACAGCTTCTACAGCCATATCAATACCGCGTTTAACGTCCATCGGGTTCATTCCGGCGGCAACAGCTTTGCAGCCTTCGCGGATAATAGCTTCTGCCAAAACAGTGGCGGTTGTTGTACCGTCGCCGGCTTTGTCAGCGGTTTTTTGCGCAACTTCTTTAATCAGCTGAGCGCCCATGTTTTCAAATTTATCAGCCAATGCTACTTCTTTAGCAACCGAAACGCCGTCTTTTGTTAATTTCGGAGCGCCGTAAGATTTGTCCAGCATAACGTTGCGACCTTTAGGACCCAATGTTACTTTTACGGTTTTAGCCAATGTTTCTACGCCTTTAAGCATTTTGCTGCGGGCGTCAGTACCAAATTTAATGTCTTTTGCAGCCATTTTAATTCACCTTTCGCAGATTATTCTATAATTGCTAAAATATCAGATTCGTTAACAATCAAGCGGGATTCGCCGTTAACTTTAATTTCTGTGCCAGCCCATTTGCCAAACAGCACGCGGTCGCCGGCTTTAACAGACAAAGCGATAATTTTGCCGTCCGGAGCAACACGACCGTTGCCCACAGCCTCAATAACGCCTTCAGACGGTTTTTCTTTTGCCGTATCCGGAATAATGATTCCGCCGGCGGTTTTGGTTTCTTCATCTACACGTTTGATTAAAACTTTATCGTGCAATGGTTTGATGTTCATTTTAATACTCCTAAACAAATAGTTTTATAATTCACTACTTGTTTAGTTAGTGTTCGCAAAATGCGATGTCAAGAAGCCGACTAAATTTTTTTGCTAAATTCCAAACAAGAAAATGCAAACCAGCAAAGTAGCATAGACAATAGACGGACCAAACGGACCGACTCTCTGTTTTTTTATGGCACAGCCAAGCGCAAACAAAATGCAGGAGCCGAGCAAAATGTATGAAACAGGCTCTAAGCCGACCCAAGCGCCGATAGCCGCCAAAAGTTTAATGTCGCCTCCACCGAACGCGTCCGGATATTTCCAAACCAAAAACATACTGGCTACAACCGGCATCAAATAGCCGGCGCAGGCGCCCATAAAGCTGTTTTGCGCATTACTGATAAGCTGCGGGTCAACCGTATCCAGCCATACGCCGTTGATTGCCGCATAGCCAAAACCCAAAACCAGCAGCGGCAGGGTCAAAATATCCGGCAGCAGCATAAAGCGCTTGTCAATTTCCACCAACAGCAGCATAATCCACAAAAAGGCAATGTACCAGCCGGTGTAATACTGGTCAAAATTTACGGCAAACAAATAGGTGGCGGCGGCGCAGAAAATTCCCCAGCCTACGCTGCGCATCATATAACGTTTGAACAGCTGCATATATTCAAAGTCGTTCTTCAGTTTGCTCCACGGCATATAATGCTGCGGAATAAAAATTTTGAGCAGAATATAACCCATGGTCGCCGGCATCAGTTTGCCAAGGCGGCGCGCTAAATAGGGAATCAAACAGCCAAACACAAAGCCCGCTAAAATGTATAACATAGAAACCTCCGTAAATTTACTTGAGTGGAATATAACAAAAAAATCATAAAATTTTATTAAAAAGGCTTGAAGTTTTGGCTTTTTTGTTGTACAAAGCCGTTACCGGCGACACCCCTGGAGGTCGTCGGGTGAATTAATTTAAATTAAAGGATACAAAAATGACAGAAATTACTTTTAATGCAAAAAAGCGTGAAAAAGCAGGTAAGGGGGCAGCTCGTGCATGTCGTCGTGAGGGTCGCATTCCTGCCGTTATTTATGGTGGTAAAAAAGACGCTGTTTTAATCAGCCTTGACCCTGTGGAATTGGAAAAAGCTCTTGATTTAAGAGATTTCTACAAATCTGAAATTGTTGTTGATGTTGAAGGCAAAAAAGTTAAAACCGTTTGCCAAGACGTTCAATTCCATCCAGTTTCTGACAAGCCTATTCACGTTGATTTTATGCGTAAATAAGGTGTAATGATGTTTTTGGTGGTTGGTTTAGGTAATCCGGGAACGGAATATGCGGCTACCCGCCATAATGTTGGATTTATGGCGGCTGATGAGCTTCATCGCCGCTATAATTTTTCGCCGTTTCGCTCTAAATTTGACGGCTTGATTGCCGAAGGAAACATCGATGGCGAAAAAGTATATCTGCTGAAACCGCAAACATTTATGAACCTTTCCGGCAACAGCGTTGTCAAAGCGGCTAACTTTTACAAAATTTTGCCGCAAAATATTGTGGTTATTCATGATGATATGGATTTGCCGACCGATAAAATAAAAGCCAAACTTGGCGGCGGCGCTGGCGGACACAACGGCTTAAAAAGCATAGATTCCTGCATTACTCCTAATTATAACCGGATTCGCATTGGTATTGGACACCCGCAAAACCGCGATGCCGACAGCATTGTCAATCATGTTCTTTCCGGCTTTTCTAAAGCAGATAAAGCAAATTTGGAAGCCAATATCGATTTGGTCGCCGATCTAATCGGCGTGCTTTTCAAAAAAGGCATTGCCGAATTTTCTAACCAGCTCGGCTTAAAGCTGAATCATAAATAACTTTACTTAAAGATTTTGAAACGGTTTTCCAGCGGTAAAAAGTTTTTTTCAGCTGGTGTTTTTTCTATGCTGCCGAAGGGCATTTGCGACAAGATTTTCCAGCTGTCCGGCAAGTCCAGCATCTTTTTGATATCTTCTTCAATCAGCTCATTATAATGCTGCAGCGAGGCACCGATTTCATTTTCTGCCAAAGACTGCCAAATCATATATTGCAGCATGCCGTTGGCTTCAAAAGTCCAGTCGTGCATATTTTTTTGATACAGCGGGAAATCTTTTTGCAACTGTGCTAAAATATCGGTGTCCTCAAAATATAAAATTGTGCCATAGGCTGCCGCAAATGAGTTTATTTTTTGCTCTGCGCTGTTTTTTTTGCCCAGTGGAGTAACCGCCAATACTTTTTGCAAAACCAAATTCCAAAAATCTAAATGTTTTTTATTGAGTAAAAGCACAAGCCGCGCCGATTGCGCATTAAAAGGCGTCGGACAATTTTTTAAGCAGTCTTTTAAGGTGTCTTCCAAGCAAAAATCCGTGACAACACGCGTGTGTCCCAGCGCATAAATGGAGCGGCGGCGGGTTAAGCTGTCTTGTTCTATACAATGTGTCATACTAAATCTCCTTCAAAGTCAGGAGATAAGCTCTGTCCGCCAAAAATCAAGGTCAGCCTAAATAATTTCTGACTTTCAGCAAGGCTCGCTCTACGCTTTTTATGTCTTGTTTCAGATTTAATTCACAATATATTTCCTGCGCTGAATTAAAATAATTGCGCGCTTCTTCCATTAGCTGGTCATCGTCGTTTTGTTTGCCGAGCAAATAAAAAATATTGCCGATTTTTTCTTGAATTTCAGCCCAAACTGCCGGTGCGTTGTTTTGTGTATAAATTTTTTGCTGATTTTTGTAGGATTCAATGGCTAACTGCATAAGCTCGTTGCTTTTGGTCTGCATTCCAAGAGAAGTAATGTAATTGCCCAAAAGCCCCTCAATTTGACACCAAGATTCCGGAAATTGCGCTAAAGA
Source organism: Mediterraneibacter gnavus (assembly GCA_963617265.1). Classification (GTDB taxonomy): domain Bacteria; phylum Pseudomonadota; class Alphaproteobacteria; order RF32; family CAG-239; genus RUG410. The sequence goes on along the minus strand of CAVEOB010000017.1, from coordinate 15,844 downwards.
ATAAACTTTTTCAGCCTCGCGGAGCTTGGATACGGCATCGCGTAAAGCCTGCAAATCGGCAGTGTGCTTCCAATATTCAAAATAAAGCAGCGCCAAATGATAGGCAATCAGCCCAAAATCATATGGATAGTTTCGGTTCAGATTTTTCTGCGCCGCTTGATAGTTGGAAATGGCTTGTTTCAAATAATAGAGATTGCCTTGCCGGCTTTGCCGAAACGCTGTTTCATATAACTGACCGAAATTGTTATAAATGCAGCCGTAATAAATAGGCAGGCGGATATATTGCTTATTTTTCAGCGCCAATTCAAACAGGTTATGGATAATTTCAATATCTTTTTCGGTCAAACTGCTGCGGGCATTGCACAAATATATCTTTCCCAGCAAGTTCATAATATACGGCATAAATTCTTTGGATATGTCTTTGGGCGTTCTGTCAGCGGATAAAAGTGTGATGAGCTCCTGCAATATCTGCGGACGCCTTTGTTTTTGCGCGTTGCTGACCGGATTTATTGCCGCTACAATTATCCCGTATATTAAAAGCAATAGAGATTCGGAAAAATTCGCAGTGTCTGTTAAATAGCTTAACGGAATAAATAAACTGTCCAAAAGTGAGAAAGACAGACTGTCGGGAATGGCGTATTGATTAGCTGTCTGAAAATTAAGGCGGATTTTGCCTTCGTCTTCATATCCCCAAATCACAATATCAGCTTGAGTCGAACTCAAAATTTTATTGCCGCGGTCGATAAAATCAAAAAAGTTGCGGCTTTGTAAGTTTAAAAAGCCTTTGGCAAACGGTTCGTTAAAAAATGTTATGTCAAACAAATTGCTTTTTTTCAAAAGCTCGGCAAATCGCAGACCGCAGTTTAAATTGCACTTGTCTTCAAACGCAACGACAGTAACCCGAAATAAGCTGTTTTTGTCAGGCTTTTTCTCAGAGCCGAGCAGGCTGCGGATATTTAATAAATTCGGTGAAAATGACATATTATATTAGTCCTCGCGCTTGGTGCGTCCTGATTTGCGATGTTTTGTTTTGGTTTGCTGTTTTGTTTTTGGCGGCAAATCCGGCTGCTTTAAAGATTTCAAGTCATTATGAATATCGGCAAGGTTTTGTTTAAAGTCTGCCACAAATTCGGCGTTGATTTCTTTAAAACTGGAGTTAAACGGGTGCAACATAGAATGACTTAGCCAGCCGGTTATGATAAGGCAAATTATTATCAGCGAATATTGGTTTACGGCAAAAAGCTGGAAACAGCCGATTAACAGGCTTACTCCGCAGATTTTGGCAACGCTGACTGATAAAAAGCGTAAATTATATTTTTGGGCAGCTAATGCACAGTTTGTGTTTTCATATAAAGCTCCGGCTTTGATAATTACAAATTTATTCCATAAAGCAAACGCCAATTCGCTCCAAAAAAATGCAGTAAAAATAATGCAGGAACTAAAGCTGTATTCGCCGCTGTCTTGCAGCATCAAGTTGCTTAACAAATAAGCAATGGCGCAGCAAGAACCGTTGTCAAGAGGAACCTTTACCGTGTTTAAGTTGACGCATAAATAACCGGCAAGAGCGCCAATCAGCAAAGCCGAGCAGAATAAAAAGTAAAACGGGGCGGCAGAAAAAAAAGGTAGTAAAGAAATTCCTAATAAGGTTATGATTGCTGAAATAACCATGGTGTGCGGTAAAAAATTCAGCACGCCGTAAAAAATGCAAAAGACTGAAAAAAATGCAATAAGCAAAAGGCGCGACGCCCACAGCGGCAAAAAGGAATAAGAAAATCCATCGCCCAGCGGCTGCAGAAAAACCGTAATTGCCACACAGCATATCACAATTGGTATAAAGATTAAATTGTCAAAAAACATAGAAGAAATAAATATAACAGCCGCTAAAAGCAAAGGGATAAAAAAGCGGCTTGCTGTCAACGGCTCTATAAAATCGTTAAGCGGTGAAAAATAGTAAATTAAAACTGCGCCAATAGCATAAAATCCTAAAATATAGCTGAATGGCAGCATGGTCGGAGTAATGGTCAGCGTTTGCATATATTTATTGGCAATCGGCGTAAAAACAAGCAGCATAGCGGCTAAACCGGAAATAACCAATAACACAAATATAAATATACCAGCACTCAACATTTAAAATCTCCATAAATTTAGGGCTAGTATAAACGTAATTTGTTAAATTATTCTTTTCAATTTGCAAATAAAAAATGAATCCATACCTTTTTTATCGGCGGCATAAAACGGCAGAGTGCGGATAAATCCCAGCGGTGTGACAAGCGGGTCATTCCATTCGCCGAAAGCGGATATATCGGAAAGGCTCAAAGGTACAATTTCAAAATTTTTCTGCTCGCTGATAAACGAATTTATTTGTTTTTCGCCTTCATCTTTAGCAATAGAACAGGTGCTGTAAACCAAAATGCCGTTGATTTTTAGCGCATTTTTGCAATTTTCAAGCAGCTGTTTTTGCAAAGCCGCCTGCAAAGCGGTGTCTTCTTTTGTTTTAAGATATAACACTTCGGGGTGGCGGCGGAAAGTTCCGGTTGCCGAACAAGGAGCGTCCAATAAAATAATGTCAAATTGCTCGGTGTTATGCCGTAAAAAATCCAAAGCGTCGGCAGCCAAAGTTTTTATATTTTCAAAACCTAAGCGCCGCATATTCAGCTTTAAGGTTTCCAAACGTTCGGCAGAAATATCAAGCGCCGTAACTTGTGCGCCGCGGGCGGCTAACTGCGCAGTTTTTCCCCCAGGGGCTGCGCATAAGTCCAAAACTTTCAAACCGGACAAATCGTTGCCTAAAGTTTGCACCGGCAGGCTTGCCGCGGCGTCTTGAACCCACCAAGCGCCGTTATTATAGCCTTCAAGCGTTGGAATTTTCGGATTATTGTATAAACGCAGAGATCCATTCGGCAATAAATCTGCGCCCAGCTTTTTCGCCCATTCCACCGGATTTTCTTTGACTGTAATATCCAGCGGCGGCAAAACAAAAACACTCTGTGCGATGCTGCTTTGTTCCTGCTCTGAATAATCGGCTATAATCTGCCTAAAATTTTCGGGCAGGAGATTTATGGTCTCTATTTTTTTCTGCAGCTCTTCTTTTTGCGTTAAAATTTTGCGTAAGACTGCATTTGCCAGCCCGCCTAAAAAGCGGTCTGTTGTTTTGCGGATATTGGCAACGGTTTCGTTAATTACCGCATACGGCGCGGTCTGCATATATAAAATTTCACATTCGGCTAAAATAAGCAAATATTCGGCAAAGCGGTGTTTGTTGGGAATTTTTTTGCTTAAAAAAGAATGTAAAACCGCACGCAGCGCCACATAGCGCCGCAATGCGGTCAGGATTAACATATTTGCGAAAGGCAAGTCCTTTTCGGAGAATTGCTTTTTTAGCTCTCCGAAAAAGACCTTGTCTTCTAAGACGGATTGCAGAGTTTGCGCTGCTTTAATCCTTAGATTTTGCATTTTTGCCTTTCACTTTTTTGTGGTCGGTAATGGTTTGAATCAGAATATACATTAACGGAATGAATACCAAACCGGCTAATGTGCCGACAACCATACCCGTAAATACCGGAACGCCCACAGCCACACGGCTGCCTGCGGAAGCGCCTGTTGCCCATACCAGCGGAGCCACACCCAAAATAAAGGTGCAGGCAGTCATTAGCACGGCACGGTAACGTTCACGCGTACCATACAGAGCCGAGGTCAGAATGGACTTGCCTTCAATGTGGGCTTCGCGTGCAAATTCCACAATTAAAATTGCGTTTTTAGCAGCCAAGCCTACCAGCAGCACCAAACCTAATTGAGCGTAAATACTCAAAGACATATTGGTTGCAAACAAACCGAAGGTTGCGCCAAGCATAGCGGTTAAAACAGACAGCATAACCGCCAACGGAATCATCCAGCTTTCATATTGCGCAACCATGAACAAATATGCAAACAAAGCCGCAAATGCGATAATGTAGAAAATTTGTCCTTGGTTGTTCTTTTCCTGCAAGCTGGTGCCGGACCAAGCATAGGTATAACCTTTAGGCAAAGTCTGAACCGCCAAATCTTCCAAAGCCTGCATAGCTTCGCCGGAGCTGTATCCGCTTGCGGCAACTGCGTTTACGGTAGCAGCCGGATATTGGTTGTAGCGGTCAATACCACGCGGCAGCAGCACAGTTTTCATTTTAATTAAGCTGCCCAGTGGAACCATCTCGCCTTTGCCGCTCTGAACATAAATTTTATTCAGGCTGTCAAGGTCTTTACGATATTTCCAGTCGGCTTGAATTTTAACTTTGTTAACCTGTGTGCCGATGTTGATATCGTTGATGTGCGAGGAACCGATGTAGGTTTGCAGTGTGCTGTAAATATCGCCCACGGCAACGCCCAAAGATTCGGCTTTTTCACGGTCAATTTCAATATAAGCGTGCGGTGTCTGCGCGTTAAAGGTTGAATAAGCCAACGAAATTTGCGGCAAAGCCATAGCCTGACGGGTGAACGCATTTACGGTTTTTTCCAAATCTTTCATGTCGGTGTTGTCTACAGCCTGAATTTTGAAGTCCATAGCGTTGGTAGAACCCAACCCCGGAATAGCCGGCATTTCAAACATTTGAATTTTAGCTTCCGAGAAGTTGGAAACACGAGCCATCAGGTTGCGCAAAACGTTGGTGGAATACATATCGTCGCCTTTACGCTCTGCCCAGTTTTTGAGCGAGATAACGGCAAAGCCCACGTTTTCGCCTTGACCAGCCATAATACTGAAGCCTTCCATGGTCATCACGGATTCAATAGCAGGATGGTCTTTAATGGCTTCAAGAATTTTGTTGTTAACAGCTTTTGTTCTAACGTTAGACGCACCTTCCGGCAGCTGAACGTTAACCATGATAATACCTTGGTCTTCGTCCGGCAAAAATGAAGTCGGAGTGATTTTGATAAAGAATGCGTTAAGTGCAAACAGCATCAAAAGCATAAATACAATCACGCTGATTTTGCGTCCGATGTAGCCTACAGTCACCAAATATTTGTTGGTTGCGCCTTGAATGAAGCGGTTGAACCAGCCTAAAAATCCGGTTTCTTTCTGCTCAAACGGGCGCAGGAAGGTTGCAGACAATGCCGGAGACAGAGTCAAAGCGTTAACAGCAGAGAAACCTACGGCAAAGGCAATGGTAATAGCAAATTGCTGATAAATTTTACCAGTAATACCGCCCATGAAGGCGATAGGTACGAAAATTGCCAGCAATACCAAAGTTGTTGCCACAACGGCGCTGGAAACTTGGCTCATAGCTTTAATAGCGGCTTGCTTAGCTCTTAGCTTTTCTGTCTGCATCAAAGCCAGCGTACGTTCTACCACCACAATAGCGTCATCCACTACCAAACCGATAGCCAAAACCAAACCGAATAAAGTCAAAATGTTCAGGTTAAAGCCCAAAGTTTTCATCATGGCAAAGGTTGCCAAAATAGATACCGGAATAGCGATTGACGGAACCAACGTAGCGCGCCAGTCTTGCAAGAAAACATAGCAAACCAGCACCACCAGCATAAAGGTCAGGAACAATGTAAAGAACACTTCTTCAATGGATGCAGAAATAAATTCAGTAGTATCCTTAAAGATTTTTACTTCCAAATCTTCCGGATAGAAACGTTCCAATTTTGCCAATTCGGCTTTAACGGCTTTCATAGCGTTAATGGAGTTAGCGCCTGAAGATTTGTTAATCATAATAGACACAGCTGGTTGACCGTTTACGGTAGAATCCATCAAATAGTCTTCTGAACCCAATTCAACGCGGGCAATATCTTTTAAGCGAACCAAGCCGCCTTCTTCTGCTGTGCGTACAATGATGTTTTCAAAATCTTTCGGATCGTTCAAACGACCTTGAGTTTCCAATGAATATACTAAAACTTGCTTGCCGTCGCCCGGAGCCGAACCAATTGAACCCAAAGACGGCTGAACGTTTTGGCTGGTAATAGCAGCTTTGATTGCTGTAACCGGAATATTCAAAGCGGCAACTTTGTCGGCGTCAATCCACACGCGCATGCTGGTTGCCGAACCCATAATATTAACTTCGCCCACGCCATAAGCACGGCTCAAAGCAATTTTAATATTGTTTTCAACATAGTTGTTTAAGTAGTTGCTGTCATAGGTTCCTTTCGGCGAAGTAACCTGCAAAAACGCCAAAATATCGGAAGAGCGGCGTTCCACGGTCACACCGTAAGTCTGCACTTCTGACGGCAGAGAGCTTAAAGCCTGCTGCACGCGGTTTTGCACTTTTACTTGGTCCAAGTCAGGATCGGTACCTGTTTCAAAAGCAATAGACAGCTGATAAGCGCCGGAGTTGTAGGAAGAAGATGACATATACAGCATATTTTCAATACCGTTAATGTTCTTTTCCAACGGAATACCCACGTTTTTAGCCACAGTTTCGGCACTGGCGCCTACATATACGGTGGAAACGCGGATTTCCGGAGGTGCAATTTCCGGATACATGCCGATAGGCATGGTAAATACAGAAACCAAGCCTGCCAAAGCCATAATAATGGCGATTACCACGGCAAAACGAGGTCTTTCAATAAAAAACTTAGAAAACATTTTTCTCTTATCCTATTTTTATTTCTCTAAAACGCCGACTTTAATCGGAGAGTTGTTTTGAATCTTCACTGTGCCGGAAACCACAATCAATTCGCCTTCTTTCAAGCCGTTCATAATGATTTGTTCGTTTTCGTTAATGGAATCGCCCAAAACTACGCGGCGCTGTTCAGCCACACCGTGAAGCTCGTTTTCTTTACTCTTGCTTTCATCAATTTTTGCAATGTAAACAAACGCGCCGTCGGAGTCATAGTTCAAAGCAGACTGCGGAACCACAACCGAATATGTCGGTTTGCCGGTCAAAATTGCAGATTGAACATAGTTACCTGGGATAAGCTTTTGTTCAGAGTTGTCTACATCAACAAAAATAGAAACAGTAGCAGTAGCCGAGTTAATCTCATTGTTTAAGAATTTATCGACAACTTTTTCATCAATAATTTCGCCGTCGGCTAAAGTGATGCGGGCAGTCAAATCTTCTGCCTTATGTCCCATTTTCTTAACTTGCAGAACTTCTTTATCGGTCAAAGAAAATGAAATTCTCATCGGGCTTACTTGCACAATTTTTGCCAGCACTTGATTAGAGGCTACAACATAGTTTCCTTTGGTTACCAAAGCTTTACCGATTCTGCCGCTGATAGGGGCGGTTACTTTGGTGTTGTCCAAATCAATTTTGGCTACGTCTAAATTAGCCTGAGCTTCTTCAACAGCGGCTTTAGCTTGTAAATATCCGCTTTGCGAAGAATCAAATGTAGCTTTAGAAGCAAATTTTTCATTGCTCAGTTTAACCTGACGGTTATAGTCGCGTTCAGCGCGCACCAAATTAGCCTTGGCGCTGTCTAAGCGGGCTTTTGCCAAATCATAAGCGGCTTGATATTTAGAAGGGTCGATTTCAAACAGAACATCGCCTTCATTAACAAACTTGCCTTCTTGGAACAAAACATTTTCAACCGTGCCGGTAACCTGCGGTAAAATGTTTACTTCGTTAATTGTTTCAACATATGAAATTTTGGTTTGCGCTGAAGTAATGTCTTTTGTTTCGCTCTTTTGAGCCAAAACGTAAACTTCGCCCATGCCGTATCCCATACCTTGAGCAGACGGCGACAGGCGACCTTTTAAATACCAACCGATAGAAATGCACACTAACAAAATGGCAATTCTAACAACAGCTCCTTTAATGTTTGGAGAACTAATTTTCATTGTTTGCACCTTCCGTTTTTATACTGTTAAAGATTAAATTAAATCCTTGTCTGACTGTTTTTTCAAAATCCAGAGGCAGGCGTCTCGCCAATTGGCTTTCTAAAAGACCGTTCCATAATCCAATTAAAATTTCGGCAGTCAGTTCAATATCCGTGTCTTCTTTTAGTTTTTTATTTTCTTTCAAAGACTTTAACGTGTCAATCATCAGATTGCGTGAAATATTTTTAGTTTGTTCAACTAAAGGACGGATTTTAACCATAATGGCCTCGCTCCATTCCATTTGGCAGGTAATAAAAAAGACAAACTTATATTCTTGCGGGTCAGATTTCATATGATTATAAATCATAAGCATCATATCCGCCACAACATCTAAGTTTATATCTTTTTGAGCGGCGCGGAACTGCTCCACCCGAATAATATATTTCTGCACAAATTCATTTATAAGTGCAGCCACAATATCCGGCTTGTTGCGAAAATACCAATAAACTGCGCCTTTGGTTAAATTTATGCGTTTGGCAATTTCATCAAAAGTGGTTTTTGAATAGCCTTTTTCATAAAAAATATCCATCGCCGAGGCTAAAATCGCCTGTCTAGTTTGTTCAGCATCTTCCTTTGTTCTGCGCATTGCGGACATTCCTCTAAATTTATTTTATACCAAAAGGTATGTATAAAACAAAATCAAAAAACTTCAATATCTTTTTTATACATTCAGGTATGTATATTTATTAAAAACTTCTTAAAATTTAGATTGTTTATTTAGTTGCCCAAGACGGCAGCTGTCTGCCGCGCTTGTCGGTGGTTTCCGGCGCGCTCACAGTGTCTGCCTGCTGCGCAGTTTCGACGTCTTCATCATCTGCGGCTGTTGAGGAAACCGAATTGTCTAAATCGGTTACAATATGCCGTTTCAGCGGAGTTAAGGAACGTCCTTCTTCTGCGCCGCCTTCTTCCGGTTCTTTGCTGTCAGTTGGGTCTTCGTCCAAAACGGAGTTGGCATTTTTCAAATATAAATCTAACAAAGCGGCAAAGCTTTCATTATAATATTGTATGCAATAATCAAAAGATACTGGTTTTTGCGGATTCGCAATTTTTTGCACATAAGCTGTCAGCGAGCAAATGCGGTTGCGGTAAGCCACCCAGCTGTCAAACATATCACGGATATTGCCGTTTTTAATATCCGGTCCGTTATTCCATTTTTCAATTGTCGGCATAGTTAAAATAGTGGCTAAGTCATTCTTAATATATTTAGTTGTGCGTTCTATTTCGCCCTTAATACATTCATCTTGCGGCTTTTTTTCGGCAATGCAGGAGTTATATTGTTCGTCGTGGTCAACTTCCAAATATCTGTTGCCGCCGTCGGCATTGATAAGCCGCGACGCATACGGATTGCGAGGATTGTTTATATTAAGATTGTGCAGAATGTTGCTTAAATAATCCTTTTGCAAAAAGTTTTGATACAAGGTGCAGGAAATTTTAGGATCAATCAATGGTGCAATATATTTAGTTGCTGGCACATTCAGCGAACAAATGCGGTTGCGGTAAGCTGTCCAGCTTTCATACATATCGCGCAGCATATCTTTGTTTTTATCCAAAGAGCCGTTCCAGCCAATCAGTCTGTTGTCGGCAAGCAGATTTTTATAAAGAATTTTTACGTCGCGTAAAATACGCTGGCTTTCTTCTTTGGCGCATTCATCGTTGTTGTTGGTTATTTTGCTGCATTGTTCATAGGTTTCATCGTCCAAATATTCTGGAAACACAAACTTGCTCACATCAGCTTTTGCTGCAAAAGCATAACAAAGAGAAAACACAAACAAAATATATTTTAACATTAAAAAGCCTTTCTGTTAGCCGTTATAATAATACTTTAGCTTCAAAAAGTAAATACTATCTTAAATAATGTCTTCAAAGCCCAAGCCGGAGCGTAAAATTTTTTGCGCCGCTTCGCTGTAGCTGCCGTTTTCCAAATGGGTGATAAACGGCGGTAAAATACGGCAGGGGGCTTTAGAATCTTTTTGTGCCGCCACTAAAACCCGCTTTGCCGCTTGTCCTTTTTTGGAATAAATCGGCAAAATTTGCAAATTACCGGCTTTGTTATGCAAAATATTGCAAATTTGCGGCAGGGCTTCGGCGCGGTTTACAATATATATTTTGCCGAACGGCTTTGCCATTTTCAGACAGAACTCCAGCCAATGACACAAATCAAAGCCGCTGTGGTTGTGGGCGGCTGCTTTGCTTTTGTTAGGCGAGGGCAAGTCGTGCTCGCTGTAAGGAGGGTTGGTGACAACCGCGTCAAACGAGCAGGGAACAAGATTATTTTCTTTTGTTCCCAGTCTGATGTCTGCATTTTGGTAATGTAAATGCTTAAAATTGTTTTCTTGCGCGCTGAATGTTGACAATTCCGCTAATTCCGGCTGAAGCTCCAATCCCCAAATATCGACATTGTTGTTTTCAAAACGTTTAGCTAAACACAATGACACAGCTCCGGTGCCGGAACCGACATCTAAAATTTTTCCGTTTTTCAGGCTTGCTGCAAAAGCTGCCAGCAATACGGAGTCAGTTGAGGCGCGGTATCCGTCAACCGGTTGAAAAATCTTAACTTTCTTGTCCAAAAGATAATCTGAAGTATATGGCGGCAGCATTGTTTTTTCCCTTTTAATACAAAAAAACTCAGGAGCCGAACTCCTGAGCTAAAGCCTATTTGCTAAACAAATTAGTCATTTGCGTTTGGGCAAACTTTAGCTTGTTCAGCATTGAACTTAATAGCAGCTTCGTCAGCTTCTGCATCGCTGGCAATAGCGCTTTGCGGGCATTCTGAAATGCAAACGCCGCAGTCAATGCAGGTATCCGGATCTACAACATACTGTTCATCGCTAACATGAAAAGCGCTTACTGGGCAAACAGAGGCGCAAGTGCCGCATTTTACACAGTTGTTATTTACTACTGAAGGCATATTTAATTCTCCTTAAAATTTTTATATCAGCGGGAACTACTCTAAAACATTTCATAATAAAAGCAAGTGTTTTTTATCAGCTGCGTTCATTTTTGTTTTGCTTAGCCTGTGCTAAGTTAACTTTTGATTTGTTTTCGCTCAAATAATACATCTGCTTTTTTTCAGAAGGCACAATTTGCGCCACGCATTTTTCGTCCGGCTCGGCTTTCATCAAAGCAATGGCATCGTCAATAACTTGCCGTTCGCAATAAAATTGCGGCATGCCGTTTTTCATTTTATATTCCGGACGGGTTTTAACGCGTCTTACTTTTTTCTTTTTGCCTCTTACTTTTTCGGTTGTAATCACCGGAATTTTTTTCATTTTGGTCGAGCCGTCCGGATTCTTATTGCAAACCAAACATTGGTCAACCTGCAGGTCATAGCAGCCAGCTGGCTTAAAGGTTTTTATTTCATCGGTTTTGATGTAATTGTTCAAAATCATATGCAGCACAAAGAATCTTTTGGAAATTCCGGCGTCAACTTTCCACAGTGCCAAACAGCGGCTTAAATAGCTGTTAGGTTTGTTTTCATTCAGAGCCTTTACAAATTCTGAATTTCCAAATTCGTTATTTGCCACAAAAGCAAAGTTTTTAGTCACAAACATTTTGGTGTCATTAAGCTTTACTTTTACATTTTTCAAAATTTTTGGAAGCAAGTAAAAGTAAGAGGAACGGTCGACTTGCTGCATTCCTTGATGCTGGGTGATATATTGTCCCTTTTGTACAAAAGCCGACATTTTGCCTTTTGCGCCGCGTTTTTCCAAAGGCATTCCTTTTTCGTCAATATAATTTGTGCAGCCGTAGCCGATAGTCAAAAAACCTTTGTTATCGTCATATGCGGTGGCATGGAAGTTTTCGGCAAATGCCACAAATGTTCTAAAATCTTGCTGGGTATTGATAAATGCTTTCAGGTTGTGCTTTTGTACATCGTCTAATTGGTCTTTGCCCAAGCCTTGAGATGTTAGTGCTTCTTGCACGTTTTTATCCAAAGTATCAAAGCCGACAGCAGGGGTATTGGCTTTTTGTTTGTCTTTTGGTATTTTCGTGTTCTGAGTTTGGGGCGTATAGCGAGCCACAGCTTCAGAAAAATGTTTCAATGTTTTAGTCGGTGCAATTCCGGCTTCAATAACATCGGCTTTGCGTTCTTTTTCTGGATTTGAACATTTATAAACGCCCAATGATAAAAAAGCGCTCAAGGTGGCAGCACCCAAAACCGCTCCCATTTTTTGCTGATTCTTTTCGAAAACTCTTTTAATATGCTCAATCCGCTGCAAATATTTATCATTCATATTTTTGAAAATAGGCGCCGTTAAAGTTTTGAAGGTACCGTAAAGAAAGTCTCCTCCGCGTTCGGCAAAATCATTCATTTTTGCAGCCGAGGCAAGCACCTTGTCCTTAAACTTTTGGGCTAGAAAACGATTGTAGGCTTTATTTAATCTTTTTATACTGTCTGTATCTACCAAAACCTTAAATCTGTTTTCAGGATTGGCGTTGTTTAATAGCATTGTCAGGCGGACAGCTTTTTTATAGCGGGCATAAATATTTTCAACAACTATACGTCTTGCCTCATCATCTTGCACATTTTTCAAGCTGTAAGGTTTGACAATAATCCTGTCGGTAAATCGCAAGGTCGGAATTTTCCGCGTGCCGTCTTTGCTGTATTTGGCTATTTCCGCCGCTTGATTTTTTAGATATTGGCTGAACAGGGCTTGCTCAAAGGCATCGCTATTAGTTGTGCCGTCTGCGTATGCCGTCGGTACAATAAAGTCATATTGCCCTAAAGAAGTTTTAAATGGCTCAAAAATGCTGTTTTTATATTCACTTAACAAAAAATTTTCATACTCTTTTTTCATTTTCGCAACACCTTTTAAGTTTATTATATTATAGAGCGTATTTTCCCAAAAGTCCAGTGTATTTTTGGACAAAAACGGGGAATGTTGTAAAATTAAAAAACAGGCATATTTAATAGGATAAAAGGAGATGATATGGCAGAATATAAAACGGACGTTTTAATAATAGGTTCAGGACCGGCGGGGTATACAGCTGGAATTTATGCCGCAAGGGCAGGGCTGAAAGCCTTGATTGTTGCCGGAAATCAAAAGGGCGGGCAGCTTATTTTATCAAGCGAAGTAGACAATTACCCAGGGTTTGTCGAAACGCTGACCGGCTTTGAGCTGATGGAAAGAATGCGGCAGCAGGCAGAAGTGCGCGGTGTGACTATGCTTGACGACACCATATCGGAAGTCGATTTTTTAGATCACCCGTTCACCTGCAGTTCTATCGGCGGAAATTCCTATCAGTCCAAAGCTATTATTGTGGCAACCGGTTCATCTGTAAATTGGCTGGGTTTGCCGAGTGAACAAAAATATATAGGTCATGGCGTTTCATCTTGCGCTACCTGCGACGGCTTTTTTTACCGCGGCAAGGAAGTTGCGGTAGTCGGCGGCGGCAATACGGCGGCAGAAGAAGCGCTGTATTTGTCGGCTTTTACGGATAAGGTTTATTTAATTCATCGCCGCCATTCTTTGCGTGCCGATACGGTTTTGCAGCAGCGTATATTACAAAATCGGAAAATTGTGCTGGTTTGGAATAATGTGATTGAAGAAGTTTTGGGTGAAGAAGAGCCGCTTTCCGTAACAGGTTTAAGGATTCGCAATGTCAAAACAGATATGCAAAAAACACTGCATGTTTCCGGCTTGTTTGTGGCGATAGGGCATCACCCGAACACCGAGCTGTTTCGCAATTATATGAATTTAACCTCAAACGGATATATCGCCACAGGGGCAAACGGCTGTTCTACTAATATAAAAGGCGTATTTGCAGCAGGAGATGTCTGCGAGCCGGAGCATCATCAAGCGGTTATTGCTGCTGGTTCAGGAGCTAAAGCTGCTTTAGAGGTCATCAAATTCCTGCGTTAAAACAGCTATGGAATGTTTTTATTTGACTTTTGACGTATCCTCGCCTAATCTTTGCAAAAAGTTAAAGAAAGGCTGGTTATGCGCTATAAAATCACGGTGGAATATGAGGGAACTCACTTGGTGGGCTGGCAAAAGCAAAAAGACGGTCCCAGCGCTCAGGAGTTTTTAGAAAAAGCTATCTTGGGCTTTTCGCACCAAACAACTGAAGTATTCGGAGCCGGACGCACCGATGCCGGTGTCCATGCTTTGGCGCAAGTGGCGCATTTTGATTTAAATTTGGATTTAAGCGAATATAAAATTATGGAAAGCCTGAACGCTTTGCTACGTGAACTGCAAGCTCCGGTCAGCGTACTGCAGGCAGAAAAAGTTTCAACAGACTTCCACGCTCGTTTTTCGGCTGTCGGGCGCGGCTATATTTATCGGATTTTGAACCGCCGCGGTCCCAGCCCTTTGCTGATAGATAGAGTTTGGCGCGTGCCGTATCCGCTGGATATTGAAGCTATGCGGCAAGGCGCACAATATTTACTCGGTCATCACGATTTCAGCTCATTCCGCGGGGCAGGGTGTCAAGCCAAAAGTCCGATAAAAACTTTGGATAAGCTGGATATTGAACGTGTCGGCGATGAAATTATTTTTACGGTGGAAGCGCGTTCGTTTATTTATCATCAGGTGCGCAATATGGTTGGAACATTGAAAGAAGTCGGCAACGGACGCCTTAAACCGGAAGACGTTAAAACAATTTTGGAAGCCTGCGACCGGACTAAAGCCGGTATCAGCGCGCCCGCCTGCGGCTTGTATCTGAACAAGGTTATGTATTAAAGTAAACTTTATTGACATGAATGACTATATTATGTATAGTATAAATGTTCTTGTTTAGTTCTTTTTAGGATGGTAATATGTGTATAGATTTATTTTGCGGTGATTGCTTAGATGTTATGAACCAGCTAATTAAAAACGGTGTAAAAGTAGATGCAATCATAACAGACCCTCCATATGGAACAACTACTTGCTCATGGGATACGATTATTCCGCTTGATAAAATGTGGAAGTGCTTAAAAGAAATCCGTAAAGAAAATAGTCCGATTCTATTATTTGGTAACGAGCCGTTTAATAGCTATTTGCGTATTTCAAATATTGATGAATATAAATATGATATATATTGGCAAAAAGAACGAGCCACAAATATTTTTCAGTTAAAAAGAAGACCGGCAAAAGTTATTGAAACTATAAATGTCTTTTATAATAAACAATGCACTTATAATCCACAAATGGTTAAATATGACGGTCCGTTAAGAACTAATAAAATAAAAAACGGCAAACTTGGAGTTTTAATAGATTCTCAAAACCGAAAGCCAAATGAATATCAAGACAAAGGCATTAGATATCCTTTGCAAATTGTCAATTTTAAAAGAGATATTTTAACATCAAACTTACACCCAACACAAAAACCAGTATCATTAATGGAGTGGCTTATAAAAACATATACCAATGAAGGCGATACTGTTTTAGATTTTACTATGGGTTCCGGCACCACCGGAGTAGCTTGCAAAAATCTGAACAGAAATTTTATTGGTATTGAGCTGGATAAAAATTATTTTAACATTGCTAAAGAACGTATAAATAACTGTATGCAGTCAGATTTATTTCAGAATGTTATATAACATTTCATAATCTAAATCTTTTACGAAATAGTTTTCCAAGTGATATTTAAGCGTATCATTGTTAATGTGAAATTGCCCTTCCCCTTCATTATTACGATGTTGTTTATTACTATACCCTTGACAATTTTTAACTTCTTCAGAGGTCATTTTGAAAACCAAAATTTTATCAGCAAAAAACAAACCATAGTATAATATGTCAAATTCCCTGCATTTTACCTGCTGAATATTGCAGTCAAAAGAATATGTATCAATGTCTGCATATTTCATTGCACGGTTAGCTAAATTGGCTTTTAGGCATTGGTCTATAACATTTTTTTCATTAATTTTGATATCATTTTCTTTCATTACAGTTGAAAATTTAACTTCAACTCTTTTCTTGTTTTCTTTATCAAATTTATCATATTCTAAAGTGTGAGAATCCTCAAGTTGATAGATTTTTTTTATCATTATTTCCGCGACACTACCAAATCTTCTGGTTCTCAAGGCAAAAATACCATCTCTAAATTCTGAAATATTCATAATATTAT
>CAVEOB010000016.1:16051-28697 GCA_963617265.1 Mediterraneibacter gnavus | reverse complement strand
GTATAAAGCTGAGCTTTTTCATCTTGATTTTTATCATAATTTTGAATAATGCCTTTAACTTTGTTGGTGCACTGCTGCGGATCTTGCTTATATTTGGTATTTATCATACTGATAAATTGTTTAGCTTTGTCATTTTTCGGATCCAAAACTGTCCAAGTCTGCGGGTCTTTGCCTAAATTGGCGGCAACTTCTTTCCACATTGCCAGTCTTTTATCTTTATCAACCGAGTAACCGTCTCTTAATTTTTTAGCACCGTCGGTCAGCAGATATTGTCCGCCTTTTTGAAATTCACTGACTCTGTTTTTATGCTTTTCTTCTTTATTCTTGCTGTTTTCCATGCATTTTTTATCAAATTTTTCGCACAGGTTGTCCACCTTGTTAACAGCCCAGCCGACTACGCCGTTAATTGCCCAATCCACAGATTTCAAGAACCATTCGTTATACATATAATCAATAATATCTTGTTCTTTTACATGACCTCCGTCAAAATCGCCTTTTTTAGCGGAATCATCTTTCGGAGCTTTTGTAACATCGGCATCGACTTCATCTTCTTCTTTTTCTTTAGATTTTTCCGCAACATTTACTTTAACCGGTTTTTCTTCTACCTTAACTTTCAGCGCTTCGCCGTCTATTTCCAAATTTCCTTTTTCATTACTATTGTCTTCAAGGCTGACCTGCAGGGCATTTGCGGAATCCTTGCTGTCTTCGGCGTTTTTAGAATATATATCTTTTGCATTTTTTCCGGCGCGGTTTGGCAAATCCATCGGCACGCCGAGTTCTTCCATTTTTTCTAAACAGTCTTCATAGTTTTGCAAATTATTCAACAGCTTGTTTTTTCCTTCTTCCGAAAAAGAAGGATTTTCATGGTTTGCTTTTTCTTTGGCAGCTTCGGCTTGCTGAGCGGCAGCGGTGGCAAAAGTCTCACCAGTTTGTGAATGGCTGGATTTCATAAACGTTTCAAGCTGTTCCGAACTGATAATGCCTTTGTCGGCAAGTTCTTTTACTTTGCTGATGTTCATCATCATTTTGTCCAAAGAAGCAAATCCTTTTTGTCTTGTCATTTGATTCGGAAACAATTTATCCGTAAATTCCTTAGATACTAACAATTTGGGATTTTTAGCCAGCAATTCCGAAAATTCTTTGTCGGAGGCGTTTTCCTTTACTGCCTTTAAAAAGAGATTAGCCGCTTTTTTCAGTTGCACTTCTTCCTGCTTGTTATCAGCCATTGTTGTTACTCCATTTACTACTTTCTTGCCAATATATCATAAAAAAAGATTTTTGTCTATTGTTATTTATTGCTAAACTTTGAGTCTTTTCAAAAAGTTACCGATTTCCAGATTTATGCGGATACCGTCCTTCGGCGATACTTTTACCAAGCCAAACCAGCGCGGTTTAATTTTGCTGAAGTCTATCGGGGCAAAAATCGCCGGATTGGTTGTTAACGCCTTAAATGCGCCGTCAACGTCTTTTTGCGCAACTCTGAAATAATTGCTTATCAGTCTGTCTGCGTCCACCGGAAAATTTTTTGCTGCTAAAGCTTCAGTAAATTTGCGCTGTCTTTCTTTGCGGTTCATATATTCTTCATACATAAGACGCTTAATGTGTTTTTCCTGATATTTTAAGAACTTAGCTTGGTAGCTTAATTCACACCCTTCTATATCTATTAAAATTTCAACATAAGAAATAACCGCCAGCTGCAAATCATTGTCGGTCAGTTTTTCTGCAAAGCTCAAAAATTCTTCATCGCTGGAGTTAAGCGGAAATGTTCCTACTTGTTCAGGAAACATTTTGCACAGCAATACCCAGCCGGCGGCAATATCGCTAGAAAGAATATGCCCCACGCTTGGTTTATAGTTCGGGTAAAGGTCTTCAACCGAAAATGTGCACATATACGGAGTGTTCAGTTTAGTCAGCGACAGTTTATTTACGGAGTTGTAATAATTCATAAAGGCTTGCGCCAATTCAGATTCATCATTGCCCAGCGACGGCTCTTCTTGGGCATTTTGAGCTTCGGCTTTGGCGTCCTGTAAAGAAGAAACTAAGGCGTCGTCCATATCGTTTTGCGAAATAAAGTCATTAACTGCTTGGTCTTCAGGACTTAATGCCGAGGCATAGTCAATCTCATCTTCTTGCAATTCATCATCTTCTTCGGCAGCGCCGTCGTTGTTTTGATTGTTTTTAAGTTGGCTGATTTTTTCTTCAGCCGGCATAGACGAAGCTTTTTCAGCTGATTCTTCTTCTAAAGAATCATTTATAAAGCTGTTTAACAGTTTTTCAAAGTCATCATCTTCCATCACATCGCTGTTTGCCATGTTTTTACACTCCCGAATATTTGCAGAATCTTTACTTGCATTTAGCGGCAAGACCATTTAATTATACAATATAACTTAAAGATACTTAACAAAGGCTAAAAATGAATATGGAAGAAACAATATTTTCCACTCCTGAAGTGACTGATAGCGATAAAAAGCAGCGTTTAGATAAATTCTTGGCAAAGGTGCTGCCGGATTTTTCCCGTTCGCAGCTGCAGCGGTTGATTGCCGACGGCAATGTGCTGACGGAAGATGTTGTTATTTCTGACAATTCTTATAAAGTAAAAGCCGGCGATTCGTTTACGGTTGCCGTGCCTCCGGCAGAAGAGGCGGAGCCGCTTGCCGAGGATATTCCTTTGGAAGTGGTCTATGAAGACAGCGACTTATTGGTGGTTAACAAACCGGCAGGTATGACGGTTCACCCTGCAGCTGGTGTTTCACGTGGAACGCTGGTTAACGCTTTATTATTCCATTGTCGGGACAGTTTATCGGGAATCGGCGGGGTCAAGCGCCCTGGTATTGTGCACCGCATAGACCGTGAAACCAGTGGTTTGCTGGTGGTGGCAAAAAATGACAATGCCCATCGTTTTTTAAGCGAACAGTTTGCCGAACATTCAATTGAGCGCACATATTATGCAGTGGTTTACGGCGTGCCTAATCCGCTTGCCGGACGAATTGACGGTAATATAGGGCGCAGTCCGGCTGACCGCAAAAAAATGGCGTTGGTAACCAGTGGCGGCAAGCCTGCCGTTACGCATTACAAAACGCTGCAAGTGTTTAAAAATGCAGTTTCTTTAGTGCAGTGCAACTTGGAAACCGGACGCACTCATCAGATTCGCGTACACTTAACAAGTGTAGGTAATGCTTTGGTCGGTGACAAAGTTTATGTAAAGAACCATAAAACAGCTGTTAATTTGCCGCAAAATCTAAAAAATTATGTAAATGAATTTCCGCGCCAAGCCTTACATGCAAAGAGTTTGGGCTTTGTTCATCCCCGCACACAAAAGTTTATGCAGTTTGATTCTGAACTGCCTTCAGATATGGCTGAGCTAGTGCAAAAACTTTCAGAGTAAAGCTAATCTTTAGTTGATATTTAGCTAAAAAATAAAACTAAAGTATAGGTTGTTTATAAAAATTTTCCTCTATATCATACTTCTAAACAACTAACAGGGGAAGTGAATGCAATGGAAAATTTAACAGCACTTACCGGAGTTGATTTTTCTCCGGAAATTAACATGGCTAGATATTTGCAAAACATTCGTAAATATCCGATTTTAACTCAGGAAGAAGAATATAAGCTGGCAACAAAATATAAAGAAACCGGTAACAAAGATGTGGCATATCAGCTTATTACCTCGCATTTGCGGCTGGTGGTTAAAGTGGTTTCGCGCTATCGCGGCTATGGTTTACCAGTCAGCGAGATGATTTCCGAAGGCAACATTGGTTTGCTGTATGCCATAGATAAATTTGAACCGGATAAGGGCTTTCGGTTTTCTACCTATGCTTTGTGGTGGATAAAAGCCTCGGTGCAGAAATATATCTTAAATTCTTGGTCGCTGGTTAAACTCGGCACTACCGCCGCGCAAAAGAAATTGTTTTTTAATTTGCGCAAAATTAAAAACAGCTTGAATCTAATGGACGACCGCGAGCTTTCTTCAGATGTTTTAAAAGATATTGCCAGTTCGCTTGATGTCAGCGTGCAGGAAGTTACGGATATGAATATGCGCTTAAAAGCGCACGATGGTTCGCTCAATTCTCCGGTTGACAGCGATTCTGACCGCACTGCGGAATGGATGGATTTTATTTCGGACGGCAAGCCTAATCAGGAAGAACGCTATGCCTATAAAGAAACCATGAATTATCGGCGCAAATTGTTTAATCAGGCAATCACGGTATTAAATCCTCGGGAAAAAGATATTTTGTTTAAACGCCGTATGAGCGATGAAACCATAACTTTAGAGGATTTAAGTCAGGCTTATAACATCTCAAAAGAACGGGTGCGGCAAATAGAGCTTAATTCTATCCGCAAAATTTCTAAAGCCATAGAGGTTTTGCAGTAGTCAATCACTTGAAAAGTGTTTTTTATCACATATCTAGGAGTCAATCAAAAGTTTAGAGAGGCTCAAGATAAAATGAAAAAAGACACGTTCAAAAATTTGCTTATTTTAATTCTGTTACTGATAATTGCAGGCGGTGCGTTGTTTTTGTATATGCATAAGCGCCCGCAGCCTGCTGAAAAGGCTGAACAAAGCGGTTTACCGGCGGTGTCGGCGGAGTTTCCCGAGCCGCAAGACGTTGAGGTGGCTAAAAGTTTTATCGGACGCGTCGCCGCCGTGCGCAGTGTAAATATTTTGCCGTATTTAAGCGGGTATATCACGCAGATTCCAGCAGACAGCGGGCAAACCGTCAATAAAGGCGATGTTATCGTTATATTAAAACAGGACGAATATAAAACAGCTCTTACTTCGGCGTATGCAAAAATTCTTTCCTGCGCCGCCGATTTGCAGAACGCGCAAAGTCAATATAATCGTTTGCAAAAAGCCGGAGCCAAGGCGGTGTCGCAAACCGAGCTTGACAATGCCAAAACCGCATTGTTAAACGCCAAAGCGGCTTCCAAGCAAGCAGAGGCTGAGTTTGAAACGGCGCGCATAAATTTGAATTATACTTTTGTGCGGGCTCCGTTTGACGGAGTATTGGGCAATATCAACGTTGCCGTCGGCGATTTTGTTTCACCGGATATGTCGCCGGCTTTGGTGCGGATTGTACAATATAATCCGGCGCGGGTAATTTTTTCGGTAACGGATAAAGAATTTTTGCAAAATCATGATTTGTTCGCCGATAAAGTTA
The DNA here is from genome assembly GCA_963617265.1 of Mediterraneibacter gnavus. Lineage (GTDB taxonomy): Bacteria > Pseudomonadota > Alphaproteobacteria > RF32 > CAG-239 > RUG410. Next base: position 23,538 of record CAVEOB010000016.1, on the reverse strand, counting down.
AAATTATTCTTTCAGACGGAGAATTGTATCCGTTTTCCGGCAAAGTGATTTATACTGAAAATGCTTTGGAAAAAAGCACCAACACTTTGGCTGTTTATGCCGAGTTTGAAAATCAAAAGCGAGTTCTTGTGCCGAATGCCTATGTGAAAGTTTTGTTGGAGCATACATATAAAAATGTGCTGCTTTTGCCCAAAAATTTGGTGCAGATAAAAAATGACGGCTACACGGTTTATGTTTTGAAAAATCAAATAATTGCCGAAAAAACAATAAAAGTCATTACTGAAAAAGACGGCGATTATGTAGTTAAAAATGATTTCGGCGCCGGTGAAATGCTTATAACTCAAGAAATTGAACCAAGATTATTGGGGCAAAAAGCAGAGGTTGAATCAGCTCAGGCAGAGGAGAAATAAGCTATGTTTTCGGCATTTTTTATCAATCGTCCGCGTTTTGCCATTGTGCTTTCCATTGTGCTTATAATTTTGGGCTTGCTCTCGTTGGCAGTTTTACCAGTGGCGCAATATCCGGAAATTACTCCGCCGCAAATAGTCGTTTCCACTACTTATTCCGGTGCCGGTTCGCAAGTGCTGGTTGATACGGTTGCCGTGCCGATAGAAAATGAAATCAACGGCGTGGAAAATATGCTTTATATGTCTTCGTCTTCTGATGATAATGGTTCCTACGAACTGACGGTGACATTTGATGTCGGAACAGATGCGGATATAGCGCAGGTAAAGGTGCAAAACCGCTTGCAGCAGGTAACATCGGAGCTGCCTGATGAGGTCAATCAATACGGAGTGAGCGTCAAAACGCAAAATCCAAATATTTTGGCGCTGTTGGTTTTACGTTCGCCGAACCATACTTATGACGATTTATTCTTGAGCAACTATGCTTATACCAACATAAAAAATGCCTTGGCTCGTGTTAAAGGCGTGGGCGAAGTGCAGATATTCGGTCCGCAATACAGTATGCGCATTTGGCTGAATTTGGATAAGCTGAATGCTTTGGGGCTGAACAGCAGCGATGTAATGAATGCCGTAAAAAGTCAAAATGTGCAGGCGTCTGTCGGCAGCATTGGTTCTGCGCCCAGCACTAAAGATAATAAAATGGTTCTGTCGCTGACGGCAAAAGGCTTGCTGAACAGTGTGGCAGATTTTGAAAATATTGTCATTGCTTCCGGTGCCGACGGTGCTCAAATATATCTTAAAGATGTGGCAAAGGTTGAGTTGGGAGCGGATACCTATAACATAAAATCCGGTTTTAACAATGCTCCGGCGCTGATTATGGCAATCAATCAGTTGCCAAATTCCAATTCTTTGCAGATTATGGATAACCTGCGCCAAAAAATTGCCGATTTAGCCGAGGTTTTGCCTGATGATATGGACTTTCAGGTTGCTTATGATTCCACGGAATATGTGCGCGCCTCCATTCAAAGTATTATAGATACGCTGGTTATTACTTTTTTGCTGGTGGTGCTGGTGACTTATATTTTTCTGCAAAAATTGAAAACCACGCTTATCCCGCTGTTTACAATTCCAGTGTCGCTGATTGCTACTTTTATAGTGGTGTATCTTCTCGGGTTTAACATCAACATATTAACATTGTTTGCAATGATTTTGGCAATAGGCTTGGTGGTTGATGACGCCATTATTGTGGTGGAGCGGGTGCAGTATTTGATTCTAAATGAAAAACAAGACGCAAAAACCGCCTCAATTACCGCAATGCAGCAAATCGGCAGCGCCATTGTCGCCACCACGTTTGTTTTGTTGGCTATTTTTATTCCGGTTGGTTTAATGGCGGGGATTACTGGTAAAATCTATCAGCAGTTTGCGGTTACCATTGCTACGGCTGTTACTTTTTCGGCAGTCAACGCCTTGACTTTAAGTCCGGCTCTGTGCGCTATATTTTTGCGCGGCGATGAAAACTCTCAGCCGCACGGCTTTTTTGCTTGGTTTGATAAAATGCTGGATAAAAGCAAGGAGCACTATTTAAAAGCAGTTGTCTATTTTTCTGAACATTTGAAAATTATGCTGTTGTGTATGCTGGGAACAATGGGGTTGATTGCCTTAGGTTTTGTTTATACGCCGACTTCATTTTTGCCGGAAGAAGATCAGGGCATTATTTTTGCTAATATCCAATTGGCAGATACTTCCAGTATAAACGAAACCAATAAAGTTTTGGGCGAAATGAATGATAAAATACTCCAAGCCAAAGGCGTTAAATATTTTATTTCAGTTGCCGGCTACAGTATGCTCGGCGGCAGCGGTGAAAACGTGGCTTTGGGCGTTATCGGATTAGATAATTGGGACGAACGGAAATCTAAAAATTTATCAATAGAAGCCATAAGCAGCGATTTGCGGCGGCAATTTTCCGGCAATAAACAGGCGGTTATAAACTTTTTTGCTCCGCCGGCAATTCCCGGAGTTGGGCAAAGCAACGGCATATCATGGGATTTTGTTACCATGAACGGCAATACTTCGCCGCAAAAGCTATATGAGCAGCTTCAGGAATATTTACGCGCCATAAATAAAAGCGGATATTTTGACTATGCTTTCACCACTTTTACTGCACAGACGCCGCACATATATTTAGACATAGACCGCAAAAAGGCGGAATATTATAAAATTCCGGTGTCGTCGCTGTTTACTACTTTGCAAAATAACTTAGGTTCGCGCTATATCAATAACATAACTCTAAGCGGACAGGTCAATAAAGTTATTTTGCAGGCAGATTATCAATACCGCCGCCAGCCAGAAGATATAGGAAATTTATATGCGCGCTCGTCTGATGGCAATTTAGTGCGGATAAATAGCTTTGCCGAAGTTAAAAATGAACTTTCGCCCAAAATTATTTATCGCTTTAATCAATATACGGCGGCGTCGGTAACCGCCCAGTCTAAAGCCGGTGTAAGCAGCGGCACGGCGTTAAATGAAATAGAACGTTTGGAAAAAGAGCTGCCGAAAGAATATGGAATTTGGTGGACGGGTTTAAGCTTGCAAGAGGTGGAAACCCGAGGTTTGGCAGTGATTCTGATTAGTTTGGCGGTGGTTTTCTGTTATTTATTTTTGGTTGCTTTGTATGAAAGTTGGCTTTTGGCGTTAGCGGTTATATTTTCGACAGTTTTTGCAATCTTAGGCGCCTTGGTTGGATTGCTGTTTATGGGACAGTCGCTTAGTATTTACGCGCAGCTGGGATTGATAATGCTTATCGGTTTAGCGGCGAAGAATGCTATTCTTATTGTGGAATTTACCCAAATGTACCGTGAGCAGGGATTGGATATAACCGAGGCGGCGCGCCGCGGCGCCGAAGAACGCTACCGTGCGGTTTTGATGACGGCGTTTACCTTTATTTTAGGCGTATTTCCAATGGTTGTAGCGACTGGCGCCGGTGCCAGCTCGCAAATTGCCATCGGCTCATCGGTGTTTTACGGCATGATAGCGGCGACTTTAATCGGTATCATCTTTATTCCGGCGCTGTTTGCCTTTTTTGAGCATGTAAAAGAATATTTCGGTCCGCATAATATTAGTAAAACGGAGGATAAAAATGCGTAAAACAAGTTCTGTGCTGATTATGTGTTTTGCGGCGGTAGCCTGCACGGTAGGACAGGATTATGCCAAAACCAACCGCTATAATGACAGCGTTATAAAACAGGAATTGGCGTTAAAAAACGGAGTTCAGCCGGCAAAAAATTGGTATGCCTTATTTGGTGACGAGGATTTAAATCGTCTTATTGATATGGGGCTGCAAAACAGCACAGATATAGAAGTTGCTGTATCTCGCCTGAAACAAGCGCGCGCGTCTTTGAAAATAAGCCAAGCCGGATTTTTGCCGCAAATAAACGGGCGCGGCGGCTATGACTATCAAAAAAACAGCAAAAATATCGGTCCAACCGCCGATAGCCGCTATTACTCCGCCGGCTTCGATGCTTCATGGGAATTCGATTTATGGGGCAAAGGACGCCGGCAAGATGAGGCGGCTGCAGCTCAGCTGAAAGCGGAAAGCTATACGTTGAGCAATGTTAAAACCGTGGTAGCGGCAGAATTGGCTGCAAATTATATCAATATGAAATTAGCGGCAGAAAAATTGCGGATAGCGCGTCAAAATTTAGCTTTGCAAAAAGACATATTTTCAACGGTTTCCGCTAAATATAAAAGCGGATTAACCGATGATATAGCTTATAATCAGGCAGAATATTTGGTTGCGGCGACAGAAGCGCAGATACCGGCGCTGCAAAGCGAAATGGAGCAATATAAAAATACACTGGCGGTGTTGGCGGGAGTTTTGCCATCGCAGCTGCCGGTAGATAGCGAAAAAAAATCACCGATATTTGCCGGCAGTTATCAGTATAATACCAAAGCCTTATATGCTTTGCCGGCAGATGTAATCCGCAATCGTCCCGATGTGGCGGCGGCGGAACAAAATTTGATAGCACAAAATGCTTTGGTCGGCGCGGCGGTGGCAGATTTATATCCAAATGTCAGCATATCGGCGCTGTGGGGCTATGCTGCCAGCGGGGGCAACAGCTTGTTTAATTCTAAAAGTCAAAGCTATAATTATGAACCATTGGTTTCTGTTCCGCTTTTGGATTGGAACCGGCTGCAAAATCAGGTAGAAAAACAAAAAGCGCAAAAAGAAGAGGCTTTTGCGCAATATAAAAAATCGGTGTTTTCTGCCGTGGCAGAGCTAAAAAACGCGATGATTGCCGTGCAGAACGAGTTGAAAAGCAATCAGGCGCAAAACAACGCTGTGGCAAAAATGAACAAAGTTGTTTCAGCGTCTGCCGAACGCTATCGTAACGGCTTAATTGAATTTTCTGATTTTTTGACAATGGAGCAAAACCGCTTGCAAGCGCAAAACAACAGCTTGCAAAGCAGGGCGCAGGTATTTCAAAATTTGGTTGCGTATTATAAAGCTTGCGGCGGCGGTTATTTGCTGTAAATGTCTTCCAAAGGCACGCGGTCGGTTCCTTTTTGCGGATTATAAACAAAAACGTTAGTCACGGTCGGAATGTCATATTTTCTGTGCCAATAGCCTTTTTCTTCCATGCAGAGACGATATTCGCGCGGGTCGGAGTCGGCAGAATCTCTGATGGAATTTACCAATAAAGGCGAAGCGCCGCGGTATGGCACGTAACTTGCCCAAATTCCTTTTGTTTTGTGCCAGTCAACCACAATGTTATAGCGATATTCTTCTGAATAAAACCAACTGCTGAAATCAGGCCAATGCAGCCAGCCTTCGGCTTTTTTCAAACATTCGGAATGGTCGCGGGAAAATTTTTGCACGCCGGTGCGTTCTCTTTCCCAGTGATAAATAATCTGTCCTTCTCCGCCCCAAGAAGAGCAGGAAGTTAAAAAAGCCAATGTTGCCAGCAGTAAATATCTCATATTAAAAATCCAAATCGTCATAATGTTTAGCCGGATAAATACCCTTGAATCTATCGCCTAAAATGTCTTTGAAACTTGGTCGGGATTTAATTTTAGAATACCAAAGCTTGGCATTTTTATAGTCTTCCCAAGGCACATCACCCAAATAGTCTATAATAGAAAGCTGTGCGGCGGCGCTGATATCGGCAAGCGAAAAATTATTGCCGGCTAAATAGTTGTACCGCTCGGTAATCCAGTCTATATATTCCAAATGAAAGCGCAGGTTATTTATTCCCGCCTTAATGCGGCGGGATTCCGGCGGCTGTTGTAAAGCAAAACGTTTATATATTTTTTCTCCGGCGATATATTGATAAACTTCACGGCTGAATTTGTTGTCAAACCAATCAACCAAACGCCGGATTTCGGCACGCTCTTTATTGTTGCCGTTAATCAGGCGGTTTTGGGTGTAGGTTTCTTCCAAAAATTCAGTAATGGCATAGTTGCCGGAAATGATGTTTCCGTCATAAATAAACACAGGAAGCTCGCCGGCAGGATTTATTTTCATAATATCCTTCGACAATTTCCACGGATTTTCTTCTTTCAAAACAAACAGCATTTTTTTCTCTGCCATCAAAATTCTGATTTTGCGGCATTGAGGCAAAACACTGTTATGCACCAAAAGAACCATTTATAAAACCTCCTTAAATTCCATCAAGCACTTCATCAATAGATTTTTCTTTTTGTTGCTGCTCCACAATTTTCCCGCCGTTGTTTGTTCCTGGAACATCGGTAACCGGCAATTCTGTATCGGTAGCGGCAGGCACAATATGGCTTGCAAAAGCTGGCGGCACAATACCTTGGTTTTTAGTAATTTCTTCTTCTACCATGCGTAAAATTTCTTTTTTTACGGCATTGCCGAAATCCGGTTTGTTAAATTCCTGTGTTAATATTTTTTCATACAGAGACATTTGCGGCGTCAATTTTGACAAGGCAACAAAAACCGGAATTTTGAACAGCGGTTTTGTGGAATATGACAGATATTGCTCAATGCCGTAGCGGCTTGCCATTATGCGGTTATAATACAGACCGCCGATAATATAGTCAGCCTCACCAGTAAATAATTTTTCATAAGTGTCGTAAGGAGATTCAAGATAAGTCAGTTTAAGCGGTTTAATTTTACGCAAAACAAAATCGCTCAGATATTCTGTTTTGCTGATAACGCCTTTAAGGTTCGTCAGGTCTTGGGCAGATTTTATTTTTTCCTGCGTTTCTGGCAGCGTGATAACATGAATAGGGTTGGAAACTACCGCCGGATACACTAATTCTATGCCAGTAAACATTTTAGTATTGGAATAAGCGCCCAAAAAAAACTGGGATTTTCCGCTTCTGATATCCAAAATCACATTTTCAAGTGTCGGAATACCCATAAAATAGCTGATTTTTAGCTTAAATTCATTTTTTTGTGCAATATCCTGTAAAGGCTTCAAAAATGCGCTGTAATAAATAGAGTTTGAGCGATTGTCTAATTCATAATAGGAAAAAGGCGGATAATCAGGTAAGCCGATAACAGACACATCGTCTTTCAAATAGCTTTCTTTTTGCACCATATGTTGGGCAAAACAGCTTTGCGCTGCTGCCGTCAGCAAAAATAAAATATAAAACAAAAGCCTTTTCATCTGTATTCCTTATTCTTTCTGCAATAATGATAAATAAATTGTGTTAAAAAGGTTTTAATCATTTGCAAGAAAACAATAAATTTGCCACTATCATAATAACAAAAATAGAAAAGTACAAGATGATAAATCAGGATAATATAAAATTTGCTAAAAACTTATTTTTAACGCCTCAGGTTTCGGTTACGGCGGTGGTGTCAGGTTTGGGCGGCACCGGAAAAACTTGGATATCCATAACGCTGGCTCATGCCTTAAATTTGCTGCATAAAAGCGTTTTGCTGTTTGATGCTGACAATGGTTTGCTAAACACTGATTTTCAGCTTGATTTAGACTATAAGCATTACCTTAATGAGGTTATTGACGGAAAAATTACCCTAAATCAGGCAGTGACGCCGGTAAACAAAAAAAAGTTTGATGTAATCAGCGGCGTAGTCGGCAGTGACTTGCTGGAAAG
>CAVEOB010000016.1:1463-16041 GCA_963617265.1 Mediterraneibacter gnavus | reverse complement strand
GATTTGGCTTTGCTGGCGCAAAATTATAATGAAGTGGTTATCGATTTGTCATCTTCTGAAAAAGTCTTGTCTAATTTGCTGCCTCCGGCGAATATAATTTTAATTTGCACCGGCGAACCGGCAAGCGTGGTTTCAACCTATGATTTTTTGCAAAAGAGCGGGCGTAACATTCCATATAAGAGTTTGCAAATTTTAATAAACTATGCTAATTCTTATGAAGAGGGAATAAGAACTTATGACACGCTGCGGCATGCCTGCGAGCAATATATGTCGTCAACTCCTCGTTTGTTGGGAGTAGTCCGCCGCGATACCCGAGTGCGCGACGCTATAAGGAACCATGTTTTGCTCCTGAATCGCTATCCAAACTCGGAAGCGGCGGAAGATATAATGAATATAGCCAAAAAGTTATGGCTGAAAGGAACTGTAGGTGAGCACGGATTTTGATGCTAAAGGTTACTACAAAGTGCTGGAAGTTTTACCTGACGCTCCATTGTCGTTAATCAAACGGCAATATTACGACCGTGCCAAGTATTGGCATCCTGATCACAACAACGATGCCAATGCAGTAGAGATTTTCCAAAAAATTTCCGTGGCGTATAATGTGCTGAAGTCTCCAGAGAAGCGCTTGAGATACGATTTGTTGTCGATAGTTTATAATGAAAAAGATTTTCCGGATATGGATTCGCTGAATGCCTATAAAAATCAAAAAGGCAAAGACGATGCGGCGCTGCGGGTTTTGAAACAGCGGCGTATAACGGCGTTTTTCAGCGGTTTTAACAAAAAAGAAACCAAGGATATCTGCAATTATGCCGAGGCAAAAGATATGGTGCTTTCTACTTCGGTGTCAAATTGGCTGCGCGGCTGGTGGGGAATAAAAGCTTTTCGCGAAAATCTTGCTGCGCTCAAATTTAATTATAATTCCGTGCAGGCAAATGATGAAGATAACTTAAAATTGCTGGTGCACAACGCCGCGGCATATGAAAGCGCCGACCGCAAGGAGCTGGCATGGATTTATGCCAAGCAGGCGCAGCTGATGACCAAACAGAACAGCCGTGAAAATGCTTTGCTGCAAAAATTTATTGATAATTTGGACTATCACCCGCAAAAAGCCGTTGCTTTACCTAAATGGTCGGCGGCTGAATTAAGGCTGCGTCAATTATTGCTGCCGGTATTCATAGCCGCGGTGGCAGCTGTTTATGCCGTTTTCTTTATGGGAAAAATCGGATTGGTTAATTTGCCTCATCATTCTAACACAAGTTATTATAAAGAAATGGAAATCGGCGGCGTCCGCGTGGCAGATGACCAAATCGAAATCCGCATAATCAAGGTTGACGGCGACAAAAGCGACGACAGCTATATTTTTCATCTTAAAAAAGCCGGAAAAATTTATTACGGACCGGACAGCCGCTATGATGTTTTAAAAGAAGGTGTCGAAGGGCAAACCGTGCGGGTTGTCGGCTATACTCCGGATAAAGTTTGGTTCAAAATTATCATTGACAACGGCGAAGCCGGATATGTAAATAGAAAAAATTTAGAAAAAGGAATGGGCAATCCTATTCCGCCTCGTTCACACGTAAGATAAGGGTAATATGATATGGGACTGAAATTTGAAATTGATAAAAAAGTCGGCAAAAGCCGTTTAGGACGCTTAATCACCAAACACGGCGTGGTAAATACGCCTGCGTTTATGCCGGTGGGAACCTGCGGCACGGTAAAAGCCATGATGCCGGAAAGCGTGGCGGCGACGGGTGCGGAAATTTTGCTGGGCAATACCTATCATTTAATGCTGCGTCCGGGGGCAGATTTAGTTGAAAAAATGGGCGGACTGCACAAGTTTATGAACTGGAATAAGCCTATTTTGACCGATTCCGGCGGCTTTCAGGTTATGAGCCTGAGTGGTTTGCGCAAGCTCACGGAAGAAGGCGTTACTTTCCGCTCGCATGTTGACGGTAAAAAGTTCTTTTTAAGTCCTGAAGAGTCTATGAAAATTCAGCATAAGCTGGATTCGAATATCACTATGTGCCTTGACGAATGTACGCCGTATCCTTCTACTTATGAAACCTGCGCCAAATCTATGCGTATGTCCATGCGCTGGGCAAAACGCAGCAAAGCCGCTTTTATTGACCGTGAAGGCTATGGAATTTTCGGTATTCAGCAGGGCAATGTCTATAAGGATTTGCGTGAAGAGTCGGCTAAAGCTTTGCGTGAAATCGGTTTTGACGGCTACGCTATCGGTGGATTGGCAATCGGCGAGGGGCAGGAAAAAATGTTTGAGGTTTTGGACTATGCTCCGGATATGCTGCCTGAAGATAAGCCGCGCTATTTAATGGGCGTGGGGCGTCCTGACGATATTGTCGGTGCAGTTTTGCGCGGCGTTGATATGTTTGACTGCGTTATGCCGACCCGCTCCGGACGCACGGCTCAAGCTTTTACTAAATACGGACCGATAAATATCCGTAACGCCCGCCACCGCGAAGATCCCCGCCCGCTTGAGGAAGGCTGCGACTGCCCGTTGTGCAGCCATTACAGCCGCGCCTATATCCACCATTTGCAAAAATGCAATGAAGTTTTGGGAATTATGCTGCTTACATGGCACAACATTCGCTACTATGAACGTTTGATGCAGGGGCTGCGTGCTGCCATTAAAAATGACACGCTTTCAGAATTTGCCGCCGAATTTTATGCTAATCAGGCAAAAGGCGATATCGAGGAGTTATAAGATATGTCAGAGCAGATATGCGATGTAGAAGAAAAAGTAATCCAAAGCTTTAAGCAAGCCAACAAAGAAGAGGGTATCCGAGTATTTGTTGCCGGCGGTTCTCGTTCCGGCAATGATACGGCTTATGCGCAAGAGGCGTATAATTTGGGTAAAAAAATAGTCAAAATGGAGTTTAAACTGGACTTTGGCTTATCTAACAGCGGAATTATGGGAGCTGTTGCCAAAGGCGTGCTGGACGGTTGGAACAAGCGCCAATGCAAGCTTGAAGGTTCACCGATTCAGGGCATTACGACCAAAAAATATTTTGATTTATATCCGAATGACGATGAGCTTATTAACAAAATGGATATTGTGGTTGCCAAAACCTTGGAAGAGCGCAAGCAAAAGCTTTTAGAGTCCGACTTTGTGGTTTTTGCCCCAGGGGGAGTTGGTACTTTGGACGAGCTTGCTTATGACTGCGTGGCAATGCAGGACGGTATGCTGCCGATGAAACCGTTTATCATTTATAACATTAACGGCTTTTTCCATCACTTGCTGGAGTTTTTGAAATACATTGCTCAAGAGGGATTCGCCAATCCGGTGCCGTTTATTGTGGTGGATAATAACGAAGAGCTGGAAATTGCTTTCCGCCTTTTGAAAAAACGCTATATAAAATGTGCGGACGGGCAGGAAGCGTATGCCAATGCGCGTCAGCTGGTTTATGAATTGCCTTATTTTATTAAACAAAAACTCAGTTATAATCTTGAAGTTGAAGATTGCATTGAAAAAATGCACCAAATCAACACGTCCGGAACCTATCAGGAGCGTACGGTGTTGCGCACGGAAATTGAAACCGCGTATTTGGAAAAAGAAATCAGCCGTATGTATGACCGCTTGGCTAAAACCGGACGCGATACCGGTAATGTCAGCGACAAATTAACTAAACTTAAAAAGCGCCGCAAGGAACTGGCGCAATGAGCGTTTTTGCCTTTATTTTTAAATATTTGCGCAAAACAAAACTGCTTGCGTCTATAATTTTTGCGGCGTTAATTGCCCGTTGTATTGCCGAACGCGGACAAATTTATGCAATGTCGCAGGTTATAGGCTATTTACCGAAATATGCCGACAATAACGCCGTTTTAACGCAGATTCTGCTGTTTATCGGCTTGCTGGCGGCAATGCTGATGCTGGACGGGCTGGGCTCGTATGTTTGGCGCTATACCGCCGGCAAATTTATGCCTTATTTCTGCAGCTTGGTTTATAAAGATATTTTTGTGCAGGTTCATCATCACTCGATTCGTTTTTTCAATGAAGAAATGGCGGGAAAAATTGCCTCCAAGACTAAAAACATTGTTTCCGGTATCAGAGAAATTTACGGACAAATAGTTTTTGGCGTTATCCGACCTTTAGGCGGACTGATTATTACGATGTTTTTAATCTGTTCAGCTGATTTTGAACTAGGTCTAATTATCTTTTTGCTGAATATGCTTTATCTGCTGATTATGGTTTATATCCGCAAAAGAATAGGCTCGTTTGCCGAAAAAAGAGCTAGATTCGGCGCTGAAACCGACGGCGTTTTTATTGATACGGTTACCAATTCTGATTTGGTAAAAAGTTTTGCCAATTATCTGTACGAGAAAAAGCATTTTTATAAGGTGCTGAAAACTGCAGTCAAAGCCGAACAAACCGAACGTACTAAAGACGCATGGTTTGATTTGGAAGGAAAAATTTGTTTTGCGGCAGCCTATATGGCTTCCTGCCTAGCGGTTTTTTACTATTGGTATCTGCAAAAAATCGGCTTTGCCGATGTGGTAATGGCAACATCATTGCTGAACGGTGTAATGTTTGATGTTATCAATATCGGCTTTTTTGTCAGTGAATTTTCCCAGTCTTACGGGCAGGTTAAAGACGGCTTGAACTTGATTTTTCAGCCTTGTTTGGTGCAAGACGCGCTGGACGCACATAATATCAAAATGCGCAATCGTTCTATCAGTTTTGCAAACATAGATTTTTGCTATCCGCAGAAGGAAAATTTGTTCAACAAGTTTTCCTTAAAGATAAAATCAGGGCAAAAAGTTGGATTAGTCGGACATTCCGGCAGCGGTAAATCCACATTGATTAAATTGCTGGTGCGCTATTTTGATGTTTGCGGCGGTAAAATTACAGTTGGCGGCGAAGATATTGCCAAAGTCCGCCAAGAGAGCCTGCGGGTGCAGATAGCCGTGATTCCGCAAGATACTACCTTGTTTAACCGCACGATTCGCGAAAATATCCGTTATGGACGTTTAGACGCAACCGATGAAGAAGTGGAAGCTGCCGCCAAACAAGCATTTGCCGATGAGTTTATAAAGCAGCTGCCGGAAGGTTATGACAGCAAAGTTGGTGAACGCGGCGTACTGCTTTCGGGCGGCGAACGCCAGCGCATTGCGATTGCCCGCGCTATTCTGAAAAATGCGCCGATTCTGATTTTGGACGAGGCAACCTCGGCGCTGGACAGCCAAAGCGAAAACTATATTCAGCAATCGCTCAAAAAGTTGATGAAAGGCAAAACGGTTATCGCTATCGCTCATCGTCTTTCCACGTTGAAAGAAATGGATTCGCTGGTGGTAATGGATAAAGGAAAAATTGTTGAACAAGGCTCGCATGACGAGCTGTTAGCTCGCAAAGGCGCCTATTACAGATTTTATTGCCTGCAGAATTTTAAATAAAAATAACCGCTTGATAACCATAGCAGCATCAGGCGGTTAGCGTAAAATGCTTTGAGCTACATTTCCCGACCTTCTTTAGTCATACGCAAAGATTGCTCATTCTTTTTAATCTTTGGAGCACTCGTCTTTGTTTCTGGAGTTTTATCGTTGTTTATTTTACTCTTTACGCGGTTCAAATTTGTTTTTACAGCGCCGTTTTTTGCCGCTTTATGATGATTGGCGCTTTCCCGCGATAACAAATCTTTCAAAGATGTATGGTCGTCAGCTTGTTTATCTTCCTTTTTGTTTAAGCTATATTTTTGCTTAACTCTGTCCATTTCATAAGCGTTTTCAGCGTTTGGCTGGTTAACTCTGGCTTCGGGAGCAATGCCTGCCGTCACAAGAGATGCCGCAAAGCTAAGCGGTACAGTAACAACTTTAGCCGCGGCGCTGACAATTTTGTAAACGTTTGGGTGTTTTTGCTTAAAATCCGCTTTTAAAGCAGAAATTTTACGGGCAAAATTGCGAAGTTTATTTTTTTTCTGAAGGGTTTGCGGATTGCTCAATATATCATTATAAAAAGTCGAAATCCGGTCTAATTTGCTTAACTCTATCAAATCTTCCGGTTTAGGGACATTAGCTTCTTTCAGCTTTTTTACAAGCTGTTCGAGCTTGATTGCGTTCATCTTATTTTTGCGTACAAGAAGTTCTTTGAATTTTTCATCTGATACTTCTACATTTTTGGCATTTTCAGAAACTTTTTTTATTGTATTTTGATCTTTCATGAGAGTTTCCTTTCTGTTAATTAAGAATATAGCTATAAATCTATAATACGCCGTTTTCGCGTAAATCGCAATATTTATTTGTTTATAGGCTTTTTTTGAAAAAATTATTTAATTAAAAACCCAATAAAAGCCAATAAAATACTTGCAAAAAAGTACAAATGTCCTATATTTTTTCCAGAATTTAATTTTATTTTAAGGAGAAAAAAATGCCTTTAGTATCTATGCGTCAAATTCTTGACCATGCGGCAGAACACGGTTATGGTGTTCCGGCTTTCAATGTAAATGATATGGAACAAATTTTAGCTGTATTGCAAGCTGCTAAAAAAGTAAACGCTCCGGTTATTTTGCAAACCTCTACCGGTGCTCGTAAATTTGCCGGCGACCCGATGATTCGCCATATGGTTATGGCTGGTATCGAGATGTTTCCTGAATTGCCGATTTGCTTGCACCAAGATCACGGCGCTTCAGTAAATATTTGCCAATCTGCTATTGTTAACGGTTACAGCTCTGTAATGATGGATGGTTCTTTGGAAGCTGACGGCAAAACTCCGGCTTCATTTGAATATAACGTTCGCGTAACTCAAGAAGTTGTAGCTCGTGCTCACGCTGTCGGCGCTTCTGTTGAAGGCGAGCTGGGCGTTATTGGCTCTTTGGAAACCGGTAAAGCTGACAAAGAAGATGGTCACGGCGCTGAAGGTAAATTGGATAGAAAACGCTTGGTAACCGATCCAGACGAAGCTGCTGAATTTGTTGCTTTGACTCATTTGGATGCTTTGGCTGTGGCTGTTGGTACTTCTCACGGCGCTTACAAATTCACTCGTAAACCGGACGGTGATATTTTAGCTATTGATGTTATTGAAAAAATTCACGCCAAATTGCCTAATACTCACTTGGTAATGCATGGTTCTTCTTCTGTTCCTCAGGAATTGCAAGATTTAATCAATGCTTACGGCGGAGCTATTCCTCAGACCTACGGCGTTCCTGTTGAAGAAATTGTCCGCGGTATTAAATCCGGCGTTCGCAAAGTTAACGTAGATACCGATTCCCGTATGGCTATCACTGGTGCTATCCGTCGTTTCTTTATGGAAAATCCAAAAGAGTTTGACCCTCGTAAATATTTGAAACCTGCCATTGAAGAAATGCAGAAAGTTTGCGAAGCTCGTTATATTGCCTTTGGCGCAGCTGGTCACGCAGACCAAATTAAAGCTATCAAGTTGTCTGATATGGCACAAAGATACGCTGCCGGCGAATTATAATAGCTTTTGGCTTTAATTTTGAGAACTCCACCTGTTTTAAGCAGATGGAGTTTTCTTTATGGGTATAAGTGTATGGAATAATGTACGCTATTGCTGCCGTCAGTGGTTGTTAAATGACATTTGGACTGAATATCTGCCAAGGTTGCCTGCGCAAGATTGTCATGATTAAAAAGCACCGGAGCAAATTTACTGTCTTTAATGTCCTGCCAAAAATTTATAACATAAATTTCTTCAGCAATAGGCTTTGCAGCCCAAACTATGTTATGGCAAAGTTCTTCCGAGCTAAACGATAAAAGTGAATTTGCCCGATTCCGAAAATATATTTCCATAACATAAGCTTTTTGATCGCTGTTATATTTATGTATTTGAATCATATTTCCGCTTTTATCAAAAATAATATTGTCTTTGTAGGTTGTTCCTTCCGGCAGATAGCCAAGAGAATCAAACAGATAAGTTATGTTTTGCTTTCCTGTTAAATCAGTTCCGAGCTGTGGTTTTACTTCTATCATTGCCCGCAGTAAATCGGATAGCATTTGCCGCTGGATATTGGATTTATATGCCAGCATCGCCTTAGAATATCCGGCAATGCCACCGACACTCAATACGGCGATTATTGCCAGCACACCCAGCATTTCAATCATAGAACGACCTAGCAGGTTTGTCTGTCGGGTCACTACTTGCGCTTTTCTCACTCGTTTACGGCTTTGTACACCACGTTCAAAAAGTGCTGCGTATTGACGCGCGACATTCAAAGCCTTGGATAGGGTGTTGTTTTTTACCTTGCCCCCTGAGGGAGAGGTCGAGGCGTAAGCCTCGGGTGAGGGGTATTTAAAAAACTTGCAACAAACACCAAGCCCGCGTCCCCAGCACGTTTTTTCATTGTCATCATTGGCTTTGAGCGTCAGCTCATTCGCCGAGGATCCAGTAGGGTACATCTGCTTAGAAAACTTGCAACAAACACTTAGCCAACGTCCCCAGTACCCGTCATTCTCGGATTTATTCCGAGAATCTTTTCTCAACATACTCTTTTGTAATAATATAGCAAATTTATTGGCTAGGTTAGACACTCGTTGCCACAAGATTCTAGGTACAAGACCTAGAATGACTGGGCAGAAAACGTTGGCTGGGTGCCTCCTGTTAGATTCTCCTCACAATGACAATATGTGAATTAAAATTCCAGCAAATTGCTGCATAAACCGCCGAGCAAGCCGCAGATATAGAGCAAAGCGACAATTTTAAGGCTTTGCTTTAAAGGGCGGTTTACTCTGAACAGTACCAACAACCCTACTCCGCCGCTGACTAAGCTGCCGCTCATCATGGTACTGAAATCAATATAATTCAGAATATACATTTGGGTTAAAATCACCGAGGCAGAGCAATTCGGAATAAGCCCGATTACAGCGCTGAGCATCTCTCCTAACAATGGATATTGCAAAAGCTGCGGCAATTTGTCAGAACTGCCGTAATAGTGCAATCCAATGCTTAAAAGCAAGCTGACCGCTAAAATAAACAGCATTATACGCACCGAATGATAAAGCGCCGGTTTCCATAGCGGTTCATTTTCTGCGCAATGACAATGTTCATTTTGGCACAGAGTTTCAACATCAGGTTCAGGCAAAGAATGATGTTTTTTGAACGTAAAATCAATCAAATAGCCAAAAATAACTCCGCAGGCAGCCTTATAACCGATAATTACGGCAATCACCGCAAACGGAGCGTCATAGGAAATAAGAATCGGTAGCAATTCATCGGAAGTAGAAAGAAAAATGGCAATTAACGTACCCAAAGTGATTACGCGGGCGGCAAATAAATTGGCAGCAACAACAGAGAATCCGCATTGCGGCAAAACTCCCAGCGCTCCGCCGATAAGCGGTCCGGCTTTGTTTGCTTTTTGAATGGCAGCAGTGGTTTTATCTGAAGTCTTGCGCTCCAAATATTCTAAAAACAAATAGGTAACAAATAAAAACGGAAAAATTTTAATATTATCAAGCAGAGTTTCTGCAAGCATATCCCACATAGCGGCTGTCTCCTTTTAGGAGTCATATAGTTTATGACGCCGCAAAATGCAAGCATAAAAGAAAGAGGTACGTTATAAAAACGTACCTCTTTGATTTTAGATGACTGTTAGGTTCTTATTATTTAGGTTTCTGCGACGAGATTACTCTGCATTCAGAGCATCTATGCGAGCCATTGCAACATGCTCAGCCTGTGAGAAGTCTTGAGCGTCTGACGGAGTTTCCGTCTTGTCTGCTGTCTTCTCCTCCTTAGGATCGATAGCCTTCTTGATTTCCTCGAATGAAGGATAAGGTCTGTTGGTGTAAAGCACCACAGTCGGCTTCTTAGAGAAAATCTCCTTGGCTGCATCCTGAACGTCGCGGGCGCTGACACTGTAGAGATTGCTGATAACGCTGTCAACATCATAGTCGATATTGCGTCCCAACAAAGCCCAGGCAATCACCACGGACTTAGGCAGGGCCTCGTTAGAAACACCCAAACGCTCGAAAGCAGCTCTTGAACGAGTTGTTTCCATGCGGCGGTCAGAAGCCTGACTTGCCTGCAGGCGCTTGATGTTTGCCAAAACGATGCTCACACCTGCATCAAAGTCTTTCTTGCCAAAACAAGTGAGCGTGACGCAAAGGGTGCGAAGACCGAAGTAACCTGCAATCTTGACAACAGTTTCAGCTGCTATCTTTGCCTCAGCGATAGAACGCTCAAGGCGACCAGCGAGCATACTCATCAGAATATTGGTTTCTGCAGTGTTGTATTCCTTAGGAAGGTTCCAGCCGAAGCGGGCAACTTGCTTGATGCCTCCGCCCTCGATAACCTGAAAACCGCCGGTGTACTCAAGGCTGCAGTCAACATTCTTAGCGCCGCCGGAAAGATTGCCAAAATGCTTCTTCACGGCTGCGACGAATTTGTCGAAATGCTGCTCCGGACCGCAATAACCCAAAACAAGATTGCTGCCGACGAAGTTGCCGGAGATGTAGTCTTTGACGTCCTTGACCTTGAGCTCGGAAATCTTGTCGATGTATTCATCGGTCTTCCACAAGGTGCTGTTGCCGAAAGCAGTGTGCTTGTAGGCAAGCTTCACCTGACGCTCAGGCAGAGGAGCCATATCCTCAGTGTGCTGGATGATGTCGTTGACAGCTGCGATAAGAGCGTGTTTCTTAACAGGAACCTTTACGCAACCGTCATACAGTACCTTGACGGCGTCATCAATAGAGATGAGCTCATCACCAGGCTTACTGCTGACAACGAACGACGTCATAGAGCCGCCGTATATTGACCCGAGAGCTGAAGAGTTGTTGGTAACAATCTTCTCGTAGACTGCTGCAATACCAACCTTAGGCTCGTTCACGTGACCACACTTGAAGGTCAAAGATACTTCCTCAAACTTGTTTGAGTTTTTACTTACGATTGTCAAACCGTTTTTAAGAATCTGTTTCATAAATCTAAGTTTTACGAGTGAATAATACAAAAAATAATTAACTTATGCTAGTATGTATATAACCATTTTTGACAAAAGTCAATATCTTTTTTGAAAAAAATATTTTTTTGTCATTTTATATTTTTGTGTGCAATTCAAACATAATTAAGCATGTGGTAAACTGCTTTTAAAAACTTGATTTTTATGGGCGATATGCTATAAATTCGCCATAAACATTATTGTTTTGTAACTCATACAAAACCTTTGGCTTTAAACCTTTGATGTTTTGTAATTTTAATTTAACTTTTAAGGATACTATCTATGTCAGATGTAAAAATGAAAATGATGGATGCCAACGAAGCGTGTTCTTCTGTTGCACACCGCATGAACGAAGTCTGCGTTATTTACCCGATTACTCCGTCTTCTCCGATGGGCGAATGGGCTGATGCGTGGTCTGCCGCAAAACAGAAGAATCTGTGGGGTGTAATTCCTCAGGTACAGGAAATGCAGTCTGAAGCAGGCGCCGCAGGTGCTTGCCACGGTTCTTTGCAAGCCGGTGCTTTAACCACCACTTTTACGGCTTCTCAAGGTCTTTTGTTGATGATTCCGAACATGTATAAAATTGCCGGCGAATTGATGCCGTTTGTTATGCATGTTGCCGCTCGCTCGCTTGCCTATCACGCTTTGTCAATTTACGGCGACCACTCCGATGTTATGGGCTGCCGCCAAACAGGTTTTGCAATGCTTTGCTCCAACTCAGTGCAAGAAGCTCATGATATGGCTGCCATTGCACAAACCTCTACTTTGCGTTCACGTGTTCCGTTTTTACATTTCTTTGACGGTTTCAGAACTTCTCACGAAATTAAAAAGATTCAGCTGCTGTCTGACGACGATTTGCGCGCAATGCTGAAAGACGTTAATTACAAATTTAACGCTGAGCACGCCCTGCGTCCGGAAAATCCTGTTATCCGCGGTACTGCGCAAAACCCTGACGTGTTCTTCCAAGGTCGTGAAGCCGCTAACATTTATTATGATAAAGTTGAAGGCATTGTTCAAGAAGAAATGGATAAATTCGCCAAAATCAGCGGTCGTCAATATCACGTTGTTGACTATGTAGGCGCCAAAGATGCCGAAAACGTTATTGTTGTTATGGGGTCAGGCGCTGAAACAGTTGAAGAAGCTATTGAATATTTGAATGCTAACGGCGCTAAATTGGGCGTTTTGAAAGTTCATTTGTATCGTCCGTTCCCTACCGAATCTTTCTTAAAAGCTTTGCCGAAAACCGTTAAAACCGTTTCTGTTTTGGACAGAACAAAAGAATCCGGCTCTTTGGGCGAACCTTTGTATTTGGACGTTGTTACCGCTTTGTCTCAAGCCTTTTCAAACGGCAAATTGGCAAGCTTGCCGAAAATTTACGGCGGACGCTACGGCTTGTCTTCTAAAGAATTTACACCGGCTATGGCTAAAGCTGTGTTTGACAACGCAGTTTCTACTGCTCCGATTAACGGCTTTACCGTTGGCATTAACGATGATTTGACTCACAAATCTTTGGCTTATGATGCTAAATTTGATGTTGAACCGGACGATGTCGTACGTGCCGTATTCTTTGGCTTGGGTGCAGATGGTACGGTTGGTGCCAACAAAAACTCTATTAAAATTATTGCTGAAGACGCTGGCAAATATGGTCAAGGCTACTTTGTTTACGATTCCCGTAAATCAGGCTCTATGACCACATCTCACCTGCGTTTTTCCGATAATCCGATCCGTTCGGCTTATTTGATTACTTCGGCAGATTTTGTAGCTTGCCACCAATTCCAATTTATGAACAAAGTGGATATTCTGCGCATTGCTAAAGACGGTGCGACATTCTTATTAAATGCTCCGTACAAAGCTGATGAAGTTTGGGATCACCTGCCGATTGAAGTTCAAGAAGAAATTTTGGCTAAGCACCTGAAATTCTACACAATTAACGCTGTAGAAGTTGCCCGTGCTACTGGTATGGGACAACGCATTAACACAGTTATGCAGACTTGCTTCTTTGCAATTTCCAACATTTTGCCAAAAGACGAAGCTATTGCACAGATTAAAGCTGCTATTAAAAAGACTTACAGCAAAAAAGGCGACGCTATTGTACAAAAGAACTATGCCGCTGTTGATGCTTCTTTGGAACACTTGTTTGAGGTTTCTTATCCTGACCACGTTACATCAAAGTTCCATCGTTTGGCAGCTGTTCCGGCAGACGCTCCTAAGTTTGTTCAAGGCTTGACCGCTACTTTGATTGCCGACAACGGCGACAGCATTAAAACTTCTGATTTGCAGGAAGTTGTTGACGGTACATGGCCGACAGCTACAACTCAATATGAAAAGCGCTGCATTGCCACCGAAGTTCCAGTTTGGGATGCTAACACTTGTATTCAATGCGGTAAATGCTCAATCGTTTGCCCGCACGGCGTTATTCGTATGAAAGTGGCTTCGGAAGAAGAATTGAAGAATGCTCCGGCTACTTTGAAAACTGCAGACTATAAAGGCAAGGAATTTGCCGGCAAGAAATTTATGCTGCAAATTTCTCCAGAAGACTGCACAGGCTGCGGCGTATGCGTAACTGCTTGTCCGGCTAAAAACAAAGAAAATCCAGAATTGCACGCAATCAATATGGATCATATTGAAAACCATTTGGAAGCTGAAAAAGCTAACTGGAAGTTCTTTGAAACATTGCCTTATGTAAAGAGAACCGAAGTAGCTAAAAACTTGCCGAAGACAACGCAAATGATTCAGCCGTTGTTCGAATTTTCTGGCGCTTGCGCTGGTTGCGGCGAAACTCCTTACATTAAATTGCTGACTCAATTGTTCGGTGACCGTATGGTTGTGGCTAACGCTACCGGTTGTTCTTCAATTTATTCCGGTAACTTGCCGACAACCCCTTATTGCAAAGATGAAAAAGGTCATGGTCCGGCTTGGGCTAACTCTTTGTTTGAAGACAACGCCGAATTTGGTTTGGGTATGCGCATTTCTATCGACCACGAAGAAGTTACAGCCAAAACTTTGCTGGAATCTATGAAAGCAGAATTGGGCGAAGTTGCCGAAAAGATTTTGATCAATCCACAGTCCAATGATATGGAAATTGACGCTCAACGCGACAATGTGGCTGCTCTGCGCGCTAAATTGGCAACAATGAACAACGAAGAAGCTAAGCATTTGAGCGATATAGCCGACTACCTGATTAAAAAATCCGTATGGATTATCGGCGGCGACGGCTGGGCATACGATATTGGTTTCGGCGGCGTTGACCACGTTATCGCTTCCGGGCGCAATGTAAATATTTTGGTTGTAGATACCGGCGTATATTCCAACACCGGCGGTCAGCAATCTAAAGCTACCCCAATGGGTGCTTCCGCTAAATTTGCTACAGCCGGTAAAGAATTGCCGAAGAAAGATTTGGCAATGATTGCTATGTCTTACGGCAATGTTTATGTGGCTCAAGTAGCTATGGGTGCTAACGACATGCAGGTTATTAAAGCTATGAACGAAGCTGAAGCCTATGACGGTCCGTCTTTGATTATTGCTTACTGCCCTTGCATTAACCAAGGCTTGAATATGGCAGACGGTTTATCTCACCAAAAGAATGCCGTAGAAACCGGCAGCTGGTCTTTGTTCCGTTTCAATCCAGTAAACGAAACCGAAGGCAAAGCTCCGCTGACTTTGGATTCTAAAGCTCCGTCTAAACC
>CAVEOB010000016.1:0-1453 GCA_963617265.1 Mediterraneibacter gnavus | reverse complement strand
CTAAACCTTTGGCTGACTTTATGTCCAGCGAAACACGTTTCCAGGTTGTCAACAAGATGAACCCGGCGCGTTATGAAGAATTGCTGGAAAAAGCTCAGAAAAACGTTAACGACAAACATACTTTATTGGAATATATGAGCCAATATAAATAGTATGCGAGCTTAGAGCCATAAAAGAGAGAAAGTTCATTTAGAATTTTCTCTCTTTTTGTATTTAGAGGCATAGAATATTGTGAGTATATCAGCTTTGATACTTTATATTATTTTTCACAGTTTCCGCAATCTGAACAGCCGTTGCAAATCAAACGGCTGCCGCAGGTTTCGCATTGTTTTCTGAAATGCGGCTGATAAATTAAATTTTCATCTTCAAACAAACTGTTTTGTAATGGTTTTAAGTGAAATTTTATAGGCTTTCCAAGGTACTGCAAACCGGATTTATAGGCTTGTTGGCTTTGCTTAAATTTACTTTCAATCCTATATGTTTTACCTTCTTTTTCAAAATAGGTTCCGGTCTCGATAAAGGCAAATTTTACATTTGCTGCCACACATTCATCATAAAGATTTTTAACCCATTCATATTTCAAAGATCTAGAGCCATCATAGTTTTCTCCTCCGGCAATTACCTGTTCAATGAAGCTTTTTGGCAAATATTTTGCAATACTCACCTGCCCGACAAATGGAGCCACCATAATACCTTTATGCTTAAACGGCAGCTGTTCCAAAATGGGCAGGCGCTCATCAGCCATTTGCTGATTTTCACAAGTAACGTTAAAAAATATATTTTCCCAGCCGTCACCCCAATCTGCGGGCAAACAATCCGCAACTCTCTCCGGTCTTTTAGTAAGCAGAAAAAATACCACGTCCGGTCGTTCATGCATAATCTGCCAAGCCTCCGCACGCCATTTGTCTGCTTCCGGCAAAAAGAAATCTGAAGTCATACAAACTCTGATTTGCTCGCCGGATTTAATTTTATAATTGCCGTTTTGGCCTTTTTGCAGCGGATAATCAAAGTTATTTTTTACTTTATAAATAGCAGCCCCGTCTTTACCTCGCTGCTTATCCAAATAATACATATAGCAGTTTTGGCAGCCGGTGCTTTTTTTGATGCAACCATGCCATGGATTCCATATATCGTGCATTTTTATTTCGCTTTTATTAAAATATATAATATTAACAATTCTATGCCTTGTGCATAGAATCTTGTAGCAACAAGTAACTAACTTTGTCAATAAATTTTCATTATTATTGCCTAAATACCAGTTCTCGCAAGATTGTAAAATCTCAAAAAAATCATATACTTTTAATTTTCAATGTGATAAATTTAGCGGTAACATCATCATCGCTTTACCATAACCGGCAATACCACCGACAGACAAAACACCGATAATAGCCAGCACTCCCAGCATTTCTATCATAGAACGACCGGACTGCAACACACTCCTATGGTCATCAAC
>CAVEOB010000015.1:3627-30581 GCA_963617265.1 Mediterraneibacter gnavus | reverse complement strand
ACGTTCAACAACACGGTCATCACGTGTCAAGAAACCAGCTTGTTTCAAAACTGTTCTCAACTCAGGCTCATATTCGTTCAAAGCTTTAGCGATACCGTGTTTGATAGCGCCTGCTTGACCAGACAAACCGCCGCCTTTAACTGTGCAAACAACGTCAAATTCATTTTCACGGTTGGCAACAACAAACGGCTGATTGATAACCATTTTCAAAACCGGACGAGCAAAGTATTCATCCATAGATTTGTCGTTAATGGTAATGTTGCCTTTACCAGGCATAACCCATACTCTAGCAACAGCGTCTTTTCTTTTACCGGTAGCATAAGAGCGACCTTTTTTGTCTTTTACAGACTTGCGAGGAGCTTTAGCTTCTGTGTTAGCAGCAGTAGCAGCTTTAATATCTTGCAAAGATTCGATTTTTTTAGTAGCCATTACAAAGCACTCCTTTTATTTTTAGGGTTTTGAGAAGCAATATCCAAAACAATCGGATTTTGCGCAGTATGAGGGTGGTTTTCACCAGCATATACTTTTAATTTTGTCATCATCTGACGACCCAGAGGGTTGCGGGAAATCATACGTTCAACAGCTTTCTGAATAACTCTTTCAGGGAAACGGCTGTTCAAAATTTTACCAGCTGTAGTATCTTTTACGCTGCCAATAAAGCCAGTGTGCTGATAATAGTGCTTATCAGTCAATTTTTTACCCGTCAATTTAACTTTGTCTGCGTTAATAACAACAACATAGTCGCCACAGTCCAAGTTCGGAGTAAAATAAGGTTTGTTCTTTCCGCGGAGAATCTTAGCGATTTCAGCAGAAAGTCTGCCCAAAATAACACCGCTGGCATCAACAACATACCATTTTCTTTCGATGTCGGCAGGTTTTGTAGAATGTGTAGAAATCATTTTTATCTCTTTCTTAAAAATGTTATTAAATTCGCTCTTAATATACACAAACTTTATGCGTTGTCAACCTAAAAAATATACATTTTTCAATATTTTATTTTAATGGTATTATATTACCGTATTAGTAACTAATTGAAAAATAATGATAAAATAAAACGATAAAAATAAAATCCTTGAAAACTCAAGGATTTATAAGGTTTGCGGCAAAGTGCCTATCAGGACTTAAAGTTTAGTCCCCAGTCGCTGTAGCGGGCAGGGTCATTGCCCCAGTTTTCACGCACTTTTACAAATAAAAACAAATGGATACGCTCTTCCAACAGCTCTTCCAGCTCCAGCCGCGCGGCTTGTCCGATTTTTTTTATCATCGCGCCGTTGTGACCGATGATTATGGTTTTATGACCTTCGCGCTCCACATAAATTGTCATTTCCGCGCGGATTGAACCGTCAGGCTTATGCTCCCATAATTCCGGTTCAACCGTCAGGGCATAGGGCAGTTCTTGGCGTAGATTTAAAAACAATTTTTCGCGCACGATTTCCGCCGCTAGCAGTTTCAGCGGCATATCCGACATCTGTTCTTCGGGATAATACCACGGGCTTTCCGGTAGATTCTCGGCTAAATATTCATAAAAATCGGTTATATGGTCGCCTGACTGCGCCGAAAACATAAATACGGCGTCAAAGTGAAACAGATTCTCAAACTCTTCTTTCAGCTCGTCCAAACGTTCTTGCGATACCAAATCCGTTTTGTTAAAAGCTAAAACCGCATGCGCGTCTCTTTTAATCAGCTCATCAATAATCGCCGATGTTTCCTCGTTCATACCGCGTTTGGCGTCAACCACCAAAACATTTATATCCGCATCGCCAAAACCGTTCCAAGCCGATGCCACCATAGCTCTGTCCAAGCGGCGTTTTGGTGCAAAAATCCCCGGTGTGTCTAAGAAAATTATCTGCGTATTGTCATAAATGCCAATGCCTTTAATGGTGGTGCGGGTGGTTTGCGCTTTAGGAGACACAATAGAAACCTTGGAGCCGACAAAGTTGTTGGTTATGGTTGATTTTCCGGCATTCGGCGCACCGATCAAAGCAACAAATCCACAGCGAGTTTTTTTCATGCTATTTATCCATTATTTCTAAAAGATGGTGAGCCGCTTGTTGTTCGGCAGCTTTTTTGTTTTTACCTTGTCCAAAGGCAAATTTTTCGTCATTCAGCGCAACTTTAACCTTAAACACCGGCTCATGCTCGCTGCCTTCTTTGGCTATCAGCTCATAAATCGGTGAAGGTTGATGCAAGGCGTGGAATTTTTCCTGCAAGCTGGTTTTGAAGTCTTTTTGCGAACCGGAAGCCGATTTGTCTATCATGTCTTTCCAGTTGCGCTCCACAAAAGCAATTGCCTGCTCAATATCGGAGTCGATATAAATAGCGCCGATAACAGCTTCACCCACATCGCATAAAACGTTTACGCTTTTGACGGTTTCTTTGTCTTTGGCTATTATATAGTCATTTAAGTGCAGTTTTCTAGCTACTTCGGCAACAGCGTCGGCGCAAACCAGCTTGACATGGCGCTGCGAAAGCTGACCTTCGCGGTCGTCGGAAAACATTTTAAACAGCAAATGCGCCATGGTCATACCCAATACACGGTCGCCCAAAAATTCCAAACGCTCATAGTTGCGGTGCTCGTTGTTGGTAACACTGCTGTGCGTCAGCGCTTGAGTCAGCAGGCGCGGATTGTTAAAATGATATTGCAAAATATCTTCAAGCTGCGGCATTTTTTAGTAAATTCCTTTAAAAATGCGATTCCAGCGAATAGCCTTGAACCATGTCCACGGCTCATAAATTTCGCCTTTGTCATTGTGGGAAAAGAAAATAAAACGGGCTTTGCCGACTAAATTTTCTTTTGGCACAAAACCAACACTTATGCGGCTGTCGTCCGAACGGTCGCGGTTATCGCCCATCATAAAAAATGAATCTTCAGGCACTACAAAAACATCGGTGTTGTCTACAATGCGTTCATTGTCTGAAATTTCAATAATTTTATGCTTCTTTCCTTCCGGTAAAGTTTCGGTGTATTGATGATAGAATTCCGGAATTTCTACATATTCATCAATCATATAACGCTCTGTTTCCATGCGGTCAATAAGCTGGTCGTTAATATATAAGCGACCTTCTTTAACTTGTACTCTGTCCCCAGGCAAGCCGATAATGCGTTTAATAAAATCCGTATCCGGCTTTTTGGTTGGTCTAAAAACTACCACATCGCCGCGCTGCGGCTGGTCATACCAAATGCGTCCTTCAAACAGCGGCAGTCCCGCCGGAAAAGAATAGCGCGAATAGCCGTAGGTGTATTTGCTGACAAACAAATAATCGCCCACCCGCAAAGTGGGATACATTGAACCGGACGGAATGCGGAAAGGTTCGAACAAAAAACTGCGTATGATTAACGCAATAAAAATTGCTAAAAATACGGTTTTTATATTTTCGGAAAACGAGTTTCCATTTTCATCAGAGGTTGGAACGGTAGGTTGATTTTTTGCGGGTAGAAAAACATTCTTAATAATTTCTCGCACTTTTTTATTCCTCATTGTCAAAATCATCGCTGTCGTCAGCGCTGTTGTCTAAAATATCGTCTTCTTCCGGACCGTCCAGCAGCAAATCGTCTTCCATATCCGATTTTTTGCGCCGACCGCGGCGTTTTTGCAGCGGTGAACGGTGCTGCAAGGCACTGATAACATACTGCCCGCTGACTTTATATAAGTCGCCCAAGTGGTTGTTATACATATGGTCGGCATCTTCAATTAAGGCAAAATCTATGTCGACATTGCGTTGCTGATTGAGTTTGTGCGCCATACTTTCAACCATTGCCGGAGATGCAATTTCATCTCTTCCACCCTGCACAATCAAGCCGGAAGCTGGACACGGAGCTAAAAATGAAAAGTCTTTTTCATTTGCCGGAGGCGATACGGCAATAAAGTTGTTAATATCCGGACGGCGCATCAACAGCTGCAAACCAATCCACGCGCCAAAAGAATATCCGGCAATCCAGCATTGCTTGGCATCAGGGTTCATATTTTGCAGCCAATCCAAAGCAATAGTGGCGTCCGAAAGTTCCCCTGGACCGTCTTCAAACTGACCTTGTGAGCGTCCGACGCTGCGGAAGTTAAAGCGTAAAACTGAAAAACCTAAATCTTTAAAACAGCTGAAAAGCGTGTAAACCACCTTATTATTCATGGTGCCGCCATATTGCGGGTGCGGGTGCAAAATCAGTGCAACCGGAGCATTAGGACGTTCACTTTTATAATATCTGCCTTCAAGACGGCCGGCATGACCGTTAAACAAAACTTCTACCATATTTTTTCCTGTTTTATTACTTTTATTTAATATATAATGTGTTACATTAAATAAAAATTGTTAAATTTAAAAAGGAATATATCACACAATGAATTCAAATTACAAGATAATTTTGCAAGACATTCAAGCCATTATGGATAGAGACCCTGCAACACGCAGCAAATTGGAGGCGGTTGTTTGCTCATCGGGGCTGCACGCGATAATGGTTCACCGCTTGTCTCATGCTTTGTGGAAACATAATTTTGTGCTGGCGGCGAGGATTTTTTCGCAGATAGCTCGCTTTTTCACCGGCATAGAAATTCACCCGGGGGCAAAAATCGGCTCCGGCTTTATGATTGACCACGGCATGGGCGTGGTTATTGGTGAAACTACGGTAATCGGCAATAATGTAACTTTGTATCATGACGTTACTTTGGGTGGACGCAAATTTTATGATGAAAATGGCAAAAAGTTAGAAAAACGCCACCCGACAATTTGCAACAATGTAACCATTGGCTCCGGTGCGCAGATTTTGGGACCTATCACTATCGGCAAAAATGTAAAAATCGGTTCCAACGCCATTGTTATTAAGGATATTCCCGATAATTGCACGGTGGTTAACACTCCGGCGTATATTGTGAAAAAATCAGAAGTCAAAGATAAAACATTTTGCGCTTATGGTATTGAACCGGAAAAAACACAGCCGGAAAAGCCTGCCGAAAAGACTAAAAAAAGCAAACAAAAAAACTGACTTTTGCTTTTTGCTGTGTTATAATTGCAGATATAAAAATGAGGTGAAAATGAAAGTTTTTCTGACTACATTGGTTGGAGTTTTGGTTTGCGGCGCCTTGCCGTCGCTTGCTGTTGAATTGCCTAAAAATCCTTGGACAGCGCAGGAACAGACCGTAAAAATAAATAGAGCCGAAAAACAAACTCAGCCGGCAAAAGCCTCAAATTATAATAATCAGCAATGGGTGCAGGACAGGGTAAACGCCATAGAGCGCCATAATGCTCAAGTTAATGAGGAATATGCCGCGCGGGCAAAAGCCGAGCGTGAACAAATGAAAAAAGCCGCGGAGGCTGCAGCGGCAGAAGAAAACGGCGGCGGATTTATGGATAAATTAGGCAGTTTTTTTTCTGAAGATAATTCCTCTGCCGCAAATTCAGCGCCGTCTTCCGCAAATTCGGACAGTGATTTTGAAATGCCTGGGGCTGATTTGCTGCAAGGTTATGATGATTTGAAAAAAGAAACGGAAAAATCCGCCCGTAAATTAAAACGCAGCTTTAATTCTCTGACCAATGTCAATATTGAAAAGACCATTGACGACACCTTAAAAAGTTTGCAATAGGAGATTATGAAATATGAAAAAAATTTTGTTTTTGTTGTTTTTTTGCCTTTTTGCTGCCAATGCTTCTGCCGGCGATATTTCCGGTTCGGCCTGGCAAAACGCTGAAGAAGATTCTGTAGGCAATCTAAATATAATGTCTCCGACCTCAGTCGCGGCGGCGCAATATCCTGCAGAAAAATCATTGCAGTATATGCTGGATAATTATTCGGATAAAGAACTGCGTGAATTGGTGATTTCATATAATAAGGCAGAAATAGAAACCGCGCGCCGCAACAAAACCGTTATACCGGAAAAAGTAGGTAAAGAAACTTTGCAAAGCAGAGAGAATATGGCTGAATATTTGCGTTCATTTTATCAATATCGTTATTAAGCAGCTATGAAAGATTTAAAGTTTAAAATAGAAAGTCCGTTTGAGCCGTCGGGCGACCAACCGCAAGCTATAAAGGAATTGTGTGAAGGCGTGGAGCGCGGCGAGCGCAATCAGGTGCTGCTGGGCGTTACTGGTTCCGGCAAAACGTTTACCATGGCAAAAATCATTGAGCAGTGCCAGCGTCCGGCTTTGATTATGGAGCCTAACAAAATTTTAGCGGCGCAGCTGTATTCGGAAATGAAAGAGTTTTTTCCCAACAACCGCGTAGAATATTTTGTGTCGTACTATGACTATTATCAGCCGGAAGCCTACATTCCGAAAACTGACACTTATATAGAAAAAGATTCGGCTATTAACGAGCAAATAGACCGTATGCGCCATGGTGCGACCCGTAATGTTTTGGAAGAATGCGACGTGATTATTGTGGCGTCGGTTTCGTGCATTTACGGCTTGGGTAGCATGGAGTCTTATTCTTCCATGGTGTTTCAGCTTAAAGTCGGCGATGTGGTGGATATTCACGAAGTAAATAAGCATTTGACCGAATTGCTGTATGAGCGTTGCAGCGTTAATTTTGTGCGCAGCACCTTCCGCGTGCAGGGCGATACGTTGGATATTTTTCCGGCGCACTATGAAGATAGGGCGTGGCGGGTTTCATTTTTCGGCGATGAAATCGAAGAAATTTATGAGTTTGATGTTTTGACTGGTAAAAAAACGCGTCAGCTTGATGAAATAACCGTGTATCCTGCCAATCACTATGTAACGCCGCGTCCGGCTCTGTCGCAGGCGATGACGCATATTAAAGAAGATTTGGAAATCCGCTTAAAACAATTCAAAGATGAAAATAAACTGCTGGAAGCGCAGCGTTTGGAACAGCGTACCCGCTTTGATTTGGAAATGATGGACACCACAGGACACTGCAAAGGCATTGAAAACTATTCGCGCTATTTGACGGGACGCGCCCCTGGCGAGCCGCCTCCGACTTTGTTTGAGTATTTTCCTAAAAACGCGTTGCTGTTTATAGATGAAAGCCACATTGCCGTACCGCAAATCGGGGCGATGTACCGCGGCGACCGCAACCGTAAAATGACGTTGTCGGACTATGGTTTTCGCTTGCCGTCATGCTTAGACAACCGTCCGCTGAAGTTTGAAGAATGGGATAAAATGCGTCCGCAGACCATCTTTGTTTCGGCGACCCCTGGAGAATGGGAAATGGCGCAGAGCAAAGGCGTGTTCTCAGAGCAGGTTATTCGCCCGACTGGTTTGACCGACCCGCTGTGCATTGTGCGTCCGGTAGAAAATCAGGTTGATGATTTAATGGAAGAATGTCGTAAAACTGCCGCTAAAGGCGAGCGGGTTTTGGTAACGACGCTGACCAAAAAAATGGCGGAGGATTTAACCGAATATCTCAAAGACAATGGCGTCAAAGTCCGTTATATGCACTCGGATATCGACACTTTGGAGCGTATAGAAATTATCCGCGATTTGCGTTTGGGCGTGTTTGATGTGCTGGTTGGCATCAACCTTTTGCGTGAAGGCTTGGATATTCCGGAGTGCTCGCTGGTGGCAATTTTAGATGCCGATAAAGAAGGCTTTCTGCGTTCCACTCGTTCGTTGATTCAAACTATCGGGCGGACTGCGCGCAACGCCGAGGGCAGGGTAATTTTGTATGCTGACAAGATGACGGACTCTATCAAGGTTGCCTTAGAAGAAACCGAGCGCCGCCGCAAGAAGCAAACCGAATATAATATTGCCCACGGCATTACTCCGCAGACCATTAAGAAAAGCATTTCTTCTACCTTAAAAGAAATGACCGAAACCGATTTCGTCAAAGATGAAACTAAAGACATAGAAAAAATTAAGAATATTGAAAAGATGACGAAAGAATATACTAAGCTGATGAAAGAAGCGGCGCAGAATTTGGAATTTGAACAAGCTATGGTATATCGTGACAAGCTGAAAGAGCTTGAGGCGCTGGCTTTGAAAAATATGTAAAAGAGTGGAAATATATCGGTGATTTTAGAAATCGGGACAGAAAACATAGTCATTTTATTGCAGGATAATTATATATGCGTGCAAAAAAATGGAGAAATAATTAAGAGCATTCCGCTAAGAGATATTCGAGCCGTTATGGTTTACGGCAAAAAAATGTGCTGCTGGGGCAAAATTTTTTACAAAGTTTGGCGGCAAACAATATTCCGTTTGTTGTTTTAGATGAAAATTTTTTACCGGTTAGTTTTTTATTTCCATGCAGCGCTCCGTCAGGCAAAAAAAAGCCTTAGAGCGGCAGGCCGTGCTAAAACCTTTGTTGCGTAAAAAAATTTAAGCGATTAAATACTTTTACAATGTAAAGCGAACACGGCAGACCTTATAATTTGATGTATTGTAAAAGTATTTGATTGTAAACAATGCGTTTTCAAACAACCTTTTAGAAACTCAAATAAAGGTAGCAGGACTAAGGAAAGCAACTGAGTATATTCACTTGCTTTCCTTTTTTTATTTATCTTTGCTAATCGGCATTTGTCCATGCAAGGTCAGCAAATCGTCTTTGCTGTGGTTATAATCCGGCGAGGCAATGCTGTCTGCAGCTTTTTCATTCAATCCGGAAATTCCCAGAATATCCAGCATGGCGTTAAACATTAAGTCGCTGCTCCACACGCTGTCTTTATGTTTTTGCAAAGCTTTATAAACCTCCGGCTTTTGCTGCTTAAACTTTTCAGAAAAAATCATAACCAGCGGAATATGGCTCATCTGGAAAGTAAACTTGCTGCTTTCATGCGCCAAGTTTAAATCCGGCTCTTCGCCGTGGTCGGAAAGATAGAACCAGCCCATAAAATTCGGCGCGCGGCTGATATTGCCGTAAAGCTGCTCCAAAACATAGTCATTATGCAAAATGCAGTTATCGTAAGTGTCAACTTTTTCGGAAGAATCGGAAAAAACAGCAAATTTTTCGGTATAGCGGTCGGTATAAAGACTGTGGCAGCCCATTAAATGCACAATTACCAAAGCCTTAGGGCTGCTGCTTAAATCCGGCAGAAATTCCGCCAGCTTTTCATCCGTATAGACTGAAACGCTTTTATTGCCGGTGTAGTCGTTTATCCAATGCGCTTTATTTGCCGACTGGGCAATAGTGGTTAAAGGCGTGTCGCTGACGCTGTATTTCTTTTGGTTGCTGAGCCAATAGGTTTGATAGCCGGCGGCTTTGGCGATTTCTATAATAGAATAAGCGTCTTTCAGCTTTAGGTCGTTATACTGATTCTGCTGGGTTAAAATATAGAGCAGCGACGGAATAGTATGAACATGGTTGGAGTAAGCGTTTTGAAAAATCAGCGCCTCCGGATTGCTCAGCTCTTTATCCAGCCACGGCGTTGTCGGACGCGCATATCCGTAGGCGTGCATGTGGTCGCGGGTGGTAGATTCGCCCAAAACCAGCATATAAACGCCGTCTGACGAACTGTGCAGAATCTTTTGCAGCTCCTGCAGGCGGGCTTTGCGTTCGCCGAGCGAAGCCTGATATTCGGCAAAGCCTTTTAAGGTGGCTTTGACTGTTGTTGCTGCAGAAATAACACAGTTTAGCTGTAAACGAGGTAATGAGAATACACTCAGATAAATCAGCAAAAGTAAAGCCGCCGCAGCTGTTTTGCGGCAATTGGGACAGAAGTTTTTTAATTTAAAGCAAAAGACTAAAAACGCAACAGTACTAAACAGTAAAACGGTATTTAACGACCACCATAAGAGCTGATTTTGTTCTGATATATAATCTAAAACTTCATCGGGATTGGTTTGAAACAGCGTCATTAAAATGTCGGACGAAAGCATTTTTCCACCGCTGATAGCGCTATAGCCTAAAAATAACAGTGGAATAAAATAAGTCAGTAGGCAAAAGATAAAGGCGGCAATATTGCAAAGCAGACGTAGCAATTTTTGCGTCAGTATGCGGGACAGCCAATACAGGTTTGCAAATAAACCGAAAAAGGTAGAAGCAACACTAAGTGTTTGCATAAGCTCACGCTCTGTAATAATCATACCATTAAACACGCGTATGTAATCTGCGCTTTCATAAAGTAAAATTGCGGAAAAAGCCAGAATAAAATATTTTTTAGAGTAATTCCATAACTTAGCGTTAAAAGCAAAAATAACGGCTGAACTTAGGGCATAACCGCTGTAACGGAAACAATTAAACGTCCCTTGAGTGTTCAATATACGCAGAATACAAGAAAACAATAGAAAACAGCCAAAACAAAAACACCATAATTTTGTTTTTTGCCACAAATCTAAAATTATCGTTTTTTTGATTGCAAATAGTCTAAAAAATGTCACAGGTTAACTCCTTAAATATAAAAAAAGGCTGCCGTGATGAGGGGCAGCAGGAAGTTAGAACCTGTTTTGTGGAACAGTGTAGCGTATTTGGTGTATAAAATTCTATATACCATATTAACTACCTTCCTGCCGCAAAGCAAAAAGGTAGCTTTTTTACGTCTGTTATACAGACAACCACAAAAGAGGGTTCTAAACCTCACATCAGTAATCAGCTGATGCAGGGCTAGAATAAATAAGTTCTAAGTAAGTGTCAAATAAAAAAATCCGGCAAGATGTTTGTTTCTTACCGGATACGAAGTTAAAGCTTTTTACTGATGCTGTTGATGTCGTCCAATGCGTGAACCAGAGTCTTTTCCAAGTGATGCAGCAAAAACGCTCCGGCGATAGAAGTAACGGTAACAACAGCAGAACTAACACTCACAATAGTTAAAATCTGATTTTTTCCCATAAGCTTTAAAATTAAATAATTTAATGACATAAAAATAATTAAGTAAACTCACAATAGCAAAAAGAGCAGATTTGTAAAGCGGAATTTTATTTATAAGAGGCTCTTTTTATACGGTCGTTAATGGCTAGTCCCAACCCGTTTTGCGGTATCGGCGCCATAGCGATTTTAGCAAATTTATCCTGCGCGTCGGCCAAACGCATATAAGCAAACAAATTTTCTGCCGCTTCCGTCAAACTGCCGCTCGGGCTGAGGTTTAAATCTCCGTCTAAATTGCCGAAACCAATATAAAATTCGTCTGCTTCCGGTTTTTCGGCGTTAATCCGCAAGGTGTGCTTTGGCGCATAGTGGCGCAAAAGCTGTCCGGGGGCGGTTGGAAGCTCAGGATTGCCGGCTGAAATCAAAACCTTTTCGCCTAAAAATTCTTCAATATCTTCTTTAGCGGTGCCGCCGGCGCGTAGCAGCACAACTTTGTCGGTTGTCAGGTCGATAATGGTAGATTCCACGCCGACGCTGCAGGCTCCGCCGTCTAAAATCATATCCACTTTATCGCCCAAGCCGTCAGCCACGTGCTGTGCGGTGGTCGGGCTGATAGATTGATATTTGTTGGCGGAAGGGGCAACAATCGGCACGCCGCTGGCTTTAATCAGTGCCTGGGCAATCGGGTGGCGCGGCATCCGCACAGTTAAAGTGCGCAAACCAGAGCAAGCCAGATCAATACTGGGATTTTCTTCTATCCGGCGCAAAACAAATGTCAGCGGTCCAGGCCAAAAATGCTTAGCCAGCGCAAACACACGCTCATCGGTTGCCGCATATTCTTTTAAAAAGTCAATATCGGCAATATGCGAAATCAGAGGGTCAAAATGCGGACGCTGCTTGGCGGCGAAAATATTGGCAACCGCTTTGCTGTTATAGACATTGGCTCCCAGACCGTAAACGGTTTCGGTCGGAAAAGCCACCAGTCCGCCGTTTTTCATAATTTCTGCCGCTTTAGCAATGTTTTCGGCTGAATTTTGATAAATATTGTTCATTTTTTTCACTATACATTAAAAATTTGCGCTAAGGCATAGTCCATTTCTTTTTCCTGATAACTGTCTAGCACTTCCATATCTTCTCTGTCAACAATTTGATATTGCTTGTTTGTAAAATTAAAAACCAGCAAATCAAAGTCGTTATAGCCTAAAAGCAAGGTTCCGTCGGGCTTGGGCATTTGCTCGTTTAAGTCGACAATATCCAAGTCATTGTCAACGGTAGCGCCAAACAAATAGGCTCCGTTAGCCTTTAAGCCGTTATATTGTTTCAAAAAATCGGCATAAGTCTGCGGAATGCTCGGCAGCCCCATATTAAACAAAATCTTTTGAGCAGTAATAAGCGCTTCCGGCTCCAATTTTTCGCCGGTGCTGAATTTTTGTGTTTTCAGCTGTTCTGTAAAATCAGTCATCTTTTATCTTCCGCTGTTGTTTTTACGCTGAGAAGACAGCCATTTGGCAAATCTCTTCATATTTTCGGATTTTTCACAGCTCTTTTCAGCCAAGGAATTCATAATCCGGTTACTGTTTTGAATAGCGCTGCTGTTATAAGGAATATGATATTTTTCGGAGATGTCAATTTCATTTTGCATGCGTTTTTCCATCTCTTGCAAATAGTTGACAACATATCTTTTGTCTTCGGATTCGCGTTTTTGAAAAGCTTGAGTGTTTTCAAAGTCAAAATAAGCGCTGTCTCGTTCGTTAAAGCCTAAAATAGAAATCATATAAGGGTTGTTGGCATTCAATCGTGAATAAAAGTTATTCATTTGATTTTGCTTATAAACCGCATCAAACAAATGGTAATAGTTTTTGTGCATTAAAGAGTCTACCAGCAGCAAATTGTGCGGGTAGTTGGCTTTTACCAAATAGCCGTTGCTGCAGGTAAATTGCACCGCGTGTTTGTGATGCACTTCTAGACGCGGCAGTTTGCTTCTGTCTATAAGCCGTCCTTTTTCGTCGCGGGCTAAAATCAAATCTTCTTTATTTTCATCAATTAGCTGATTTACAAAAGATTGAGCGATAGCGTCTCCGGCGCTTACCATACTGACATCATATCCGGCTTTTGCTAAATCTTCCAAAATCCGCGGCGTATAGTGCGTCTCGGTAATGCTTAAAGTGTCAATATCGGTATGACCAAACCGGCGCATGGCGTTGCAAAGCGAGGCGGCGCAGCGCGGATCATTGCCTTTGTTTATCAGCTGCTGTTCAAAATCTTTGCCGCAGTGGCGCATAAAGGCTTTTATCAAACGGATTCTAATGTTTTTTTCCGGCGCAATAAAATTAGCCGTACCGCGGGAATCTGCTTTTACGAAAGTATTGTAAATCACATCGCAGTAGTCGTTTACGGTCATGGCTTTTAGAGCGTCGGGGTTAATGTTTTGACGGTAAAGATAACACTTTACTCTAAATTCAATAGAGCGGAAACTTTCAAATTGTCTGAATACGCACCAGCTTGGCGAATTTTCCAAATCATATTCCGTAAATTTTGCTTTAACGGCGTTTTTCGGATTCTTAAAAAACTTATAAATCAAGCTCAGTTGGTGGTCGGGACGCTTATTGATTTTGCCGTAGCAATCCATGCGGATAATACGTTTTTCATCATCGGCAAGAGGTTCAAAATTGCCGTTGTCAATAGAAGAATCTGTCAGCATATGAATTTTATTCAAGTGTATTTGCGCCATATCGGCAAATTCTGCGGCAGTGCCGCGTAAAGGATTCTTTTCTTGATTTTTTATAATGTCATGCAGCGTAACCACCATTAAAATTTGCTGCTGATAAGATAGGTTAAGGAAGCTTTCTTCAAAGTGATAAGGTTCGCTTAAAATATCCCAAATAATCTGATTGTCGTCCGATAGTTTGTTTTTTACGGCTTGATGAGGCGCTGCCGATTGCTGTTCATTTGCTTTCGGAGAAATTATCTGGTGTTTTCTGGCGTATTTACTACCTTTTTGTCCCATTTTTTCTATCCTGTATATCTTTTGTCTAAAGTATATAATAAAATAAAAAAATGTCTACCATTTTTTATAAAAAAAATGTTATTACTGTATAAGTTACTAAATATTATGCCGTAAAGGAGATTGCAATGGTTGAATTTATTACAGGAAAAAATATTAAAGCTGCCGGCGATAAGGTTTTGCTTGCCGCCAAAGCGGCGAATATTGTCAGCGCCTTATCTGAAAAAGAAAAAGTTTTAGCCGAGGCTGTTAAAAAGCAGACGCCGGAAAGCGGAATAAAAGTTTATAATTTAGGCAATTATCAAATTGTTGTCGCGGTTGTTAAAAAAACAATCTCAAATTTAGAAATGCAGAATTTGGCTGGAAAAATATATCAAATTATTAAAAACAGCCGTGAAGTCAAAGTGGCTCTGCCGGATAATAATGCCATGGCGTGTGATTTTGCTTTTGGTTTAGAATTGGCTTCATATTCATTTGACAAGTATTTTACGGCAAAGCCGGAATCATTTTATCCAAAGCTGGAGCGGGTTATTTTTACCGGAATAACAGACTTAACCTGCTATAAGCCGCTTTCGGGGCTTGCCAACGCCGTGCGCTATGCCCGTGATTTGATTAACGAACCGGCGAATTATTTAACTCCGGAGGTTTTTGCCGCCGATATACGCCGTTTGGAATATTTAGGCTTGGAAGTTAAAATTTTAGATGAACAAGCTATGAAAAAACGCGGCTTTGGTTTGGCTTTGGCGGTGGCTCAAGGTTCGGTAAACAAACCGCGTGTGGCGGTTATCAAATGGAAAGGCAACAAAAAAAGCGACAGCTTTGCCGTTGGTTTGGTGGGCAAGGGCGTTACTTTTGATAGCGGCGGCATTTCCATTAAGCCGGCTGCCGGCATGGGTGAAATGAAACAGGATATGGCGGGAGCTGCTGCTATGGTTGCCGCTATGAAATCTCTCGCCTTGCAAAAGGTTGAAAAAAATGTGGTTGCCGTGGTCGGACTGGTTGAAAATATGCCTTCCGGCAGCGCCTATCGCCCAGGGGATATTTTCCGCTCTATGTCGGGGCAGACGGTGGAAGTGCAGAACACCGACGCCGAGGGACGCTTGGTTTTGGCAGACTGCTTGACCTATATTCAAGAAGAGTTTAAGCCGGAATATGTGCTGGATATGGCAACTTTGACCGGCGCCATTGTGATTGCTTTGGGACACTCTTTCGCTGGTTTGTTCAGCAATAACGCCAAATTGGCAAAATCTTTGACTGCGGCTGGTGAGCATTGCGGCGAGCTTTTGTGGCAGCTGCCGCTAAATGATGAGTTTAACAAGCAAATGGATTCGGCTGTAGCAGATATGAAAAACGTGGGCGGAAGAGCTGCCGGTTCTTGCACTGCGGCTTGCTTTTTGCAGCGTTTTGTAAAAAAAGAAACCAAATGGGCGCATCTTGATATAGCCGGAATGGATTTGGTTGAAGAGCCGAAACCTCTGTATCCAAAGGGTGCCAGCGGCTACGGCGTGCGGCTTATAAATCAATTTATCAATGAATTATAAACTTTAGATGAAGATTTTACTTGAAAATTTCATCTTTAATGCTAAATTAAGCCCAGTTTTTGAAACTATATGCCCGTGCGGGGCAGTCCGCACAACATTTGACTTAGGAGAATAATAATATGGTTGTTCGCGTTGGTATTAATGGATTCGGTCGTATCGGTCGTTTGGTTTTCCGCGCTGCTCAGGCAAGAAATGATATTGAAATCGTTGGCATTAACGATTTGATTGATGTTGATTATATGGCTTATATGCTGAAATATGACACAATGCATGGTCGTTTTAACGGCACTGTTGAAGTTAAAGACGGCAAATTGGTTGTAAACGGCAAAGCTATCCGCGTTACTGCAGAAAAGAACCCTGCAGATTTGAAATGGGGCGACATCAAAGCTGATTATGTTGTAGAATCTACAGGTTTGTTCCTAACAAAAGAAAAATCTCAAGGTCACATTGACGCTGGCGCTAAATACGTTGTTATGTCTGCACCTTCTAAAGACGACACTCCGATGTTTGTTTGCGGCGTAAACACCGATTCTTATGTTAAAGGCACTCAGTTTGTTTCTAACGCATCTTGCACCACAAACTGCTTGGCTCCAATCGCTAAAGTTTTGAACGATACATTCGGTATTAAAGATGGTTTGATGACAACTGTTCACTCTACAACCGCTACACAAAAAACTGTTGACGGTCCGTCTGTAAAAGACTGGAGAGGCGGTCGTGCTGCTTCCGGCAACATTATCCCTTCTTCTACCGGTGCTGCTAAAGCCGTTGGTAAAGTTATTCCGGCTTTGAATGGCAAATTGACAGGTATGTCTATGCGCGTTCCGACTTTGGACGTTTCTGTTGTAGACTTGACAGCTAACTTAGCTAAACCTGCTACATATGAAGAAATTTGCGCTGCTATGAAGAAAGCTTCTGAAGGCGAATTGAAAGGCATTTTGGGCTACACTGAAGATGCTGTTGTTTCTTCTGATTTCTTGGGTGATTCTCACACTTCTATCTTTGATGCCAAAGCTGGTATTCAATTGACAGATACTTTCGTTAAAGTAATCAGCTGGTACGACAACGAATGGGGTTATTCAAACAAAGTTTTGGATTTGATTGCCCACATGGCTAAAGTAAACGGCTAATTTTTTGTTCCCCGTTTCAGGCAAAAGGCGGTTGGCTTAAAACTGCTGCTTTGGGCTGAAACGGGGAGAGTTTTTTTATGAATATGTAAGGAAAAACAATGCAAGGATATAAAACTATTGAAGATTTAGGCAATTTGAACGGCAAAGTTGTTATGCTGCGCGCCGATTTGAATGTGCCTATGGACGAAAACTTCCACGTAACCAACACCGCTCGTATTGACCGTACGGTTCCTACCATTAAATTGTTGATGGAA
The DNA here is from genome assembly GCA_963617265.1 of Mediterraneibacter gnavus. Lineage (GTDB taxonomy): Bacteria > Pseudomonadota > Alphaproteobacteria > RF32 > CAG-239 > RUG410. Next base: position 13,971 of record CAVEOB010000015.1, on the reverse strand, counting down.
AAAGGCGCTAAAGTTGTGGTTATTTCTCACTTTGGTCGTCCGGAAGGCAAGGGCGATGTTAAAAATTCTTTGAGCCACGTTGCTCCAGAATTGGAAAAAGCTTTGGGCAAGCACGTTGTGTTTGTTGACGACTGCATCGGCGAAAAAGTTACCAATGCCGTCAAAGCTATGAAAGCTAATGAAGTTTTGCTGCTTGAAAACTTGCGTTACTATAACGAAGAGAAAAAAGGCGACGAAGCTTGGGCTGCCGAATTGGTTAAACCAGCTGATGTTTATGTTTCCGACGCTTTCTCTACTGCACACCGCGCTCACGCTTCTATTGTGGCTGCCGCTAAATTGCGTCCGTCGGCAATGGGCTTGCTGATGGCAGAAGAAGTAAACGCTTTGACTACCGGTTTGAACGACCCGAAACGTCCGTTGATGGCTATTGTCGGCGGTTCTAAAGTTTCTACAAAATTGGATTTATTGAATAACTTGGTTAAAAAAGTAGATAAATTGGTTATTGCCGGCGGTATGGCTCATACTTTCTTGAAAGTTCAGGGCGTAGACGCTATCAATGAAAAGAACTCATTGGTGCAAATGGATATGTTGGACACTGCTAAAGAAATTTTGGCTACAGCTAAAGCTAACAACTGCGAAATCATTTTGCCGGTTGATATTGTTTCTGCTAAAGAATTTGCTGCAAACGCCGAGCATGCTACTTATGATTTGGATAAAATTCCGGCTGATGGCACATTGCTTGATGTTGGCGAAAAATCTATTGAAAACATCAACAAGAAACTTGATGAATGCAAAACTTTGGTTTGGAACGGTCCGTTGGGCGCATTCGAATTGAAGCCTTTTGACAACGCTACCAACAAAGTTGCTCAGCACGCTGCTGCTTTGACTGAAGCTGGTAAATTGACATCTGTTGCAGGCGGCGGTGATACTGTTTCCGCTTTGGCAAATGCCGGTGTTGATTCTAAATTCACCTACGTTTCAACAGCTGGCGGCGCTTTCCTTGAATGGATGGAAGGCAAAGAATTGCCAGGCGTTGTGATTATGAAAAAATAATCATAGCTTTCGATTTTTATAATTTCCCCGCCGGAGGTCTCTCACTTCTGACGGGGATTTTAGTTTTAAAACTAAATTTTTATTGACTTTATATACAAACCCTGCGTCGGTTAACAAACATCGTGGCAGTAGCATTGTGGTTCGTGGTCGTTAATAATGCCGACAGCCTGCAAATAGGAATATATAATCACACTGCCGGCATACTTCATTCCTCTTTTTTTGAGGTCTTTGGAAACTGTATCGGATAATTCATTTTTTGCAGGGCAGGGAAATATATTGTATTTTTGTGTTTTCCCGTTTGTGAAATGCCATAAATAGCAGTCAAACGAACCAAATCCTTGCTGAATTTGCAAAAATATTTTGGCATTGTTTATTGCTGCGCAAATTTTTTGCCGGCTGCGGATAATTTGCGGATTTTGTAGCATTTTTTCTATTTTTTTCTCGCTAAATTCCGCTACTTTTTCCGGCTCGAAATTTGCAAATTCTTCTCTAAATGCCGAACGTTTTTTTAAAACTGTCAGCCACGAAAGCCCCGCTTGAAAGCCCTCCAAAATCAGCATTTCAAATAATTTGTGGTCGTCATGCACCGGCTTGCCCCATTCTTCGTCATGATAGCGCATATAAACTTCGCAATTTTCATCAACCCAAGAACAGCGCATTTTTACACCTTATGCGGCAAGCGGCTGTAAATAAAATCACTCAGGCAATTCGGCAAAATGGAAAGCAGCCACACGCCAAAGCGCATCGGCAAAGGAAAAGCAATCAATCCCACATTTTTTTGAATACCTTTATAGATAATGCCTGCGGCTTTATCTGCTTCCATAAAAAACGGCATCGGACAGGTGTTTTTGTCGGTAATGCGTGAGCGCACAAACCCTGGGCAAATAACGCTGACTGCGATGTTTTCATCTCTCAGGCTGTTGCGCAGCGCTTCACCATAGGCTTTGACGCAGGCTTTGCTGGCGCTGTAAGACGGGCAGGCGCTCAAACCGTGATAACCGGCAATAGAAGCTGTTATGGCAATAATTTTTTCGCTGCCGTCCTGACGTTTTTTATATAACTCAACAGCCGGAGTGACTGTGTTTAAAACCCCCATTACATTAGTGTTGAAAGTGTTATAAATATTTTCAGGTGTTTCTTCTCCGGTAGAAACTCCGGCGTTGGCGAATACTAAATTGAGTGGTGCTTTTTGCTCGCATTCGTTAATCCACTTTTCCATGGCTTTTTTATCGGCAACATCAATTATTTTTCCTTCAACCGTGCAGCCGAATTTTTGGCACTTTTGCACAATTTTTTGCAAACGTTCCGTATTGCGTCCGCTCAAAAATAAGTTTTGAGCTCCGTTTTGAGCATAAGTCAGCGCTAAAGCCTCGCCAATACCCGAAGATGCGCCGGTGATAAGAATATTTTTAATATTTTTTTGCATTGTCAGAATATCCTAGTAAAAATTTAACTGTTGCGTTGTATATTATTTATGAGTTATATTATAAATGCGTTGATTTTGCAAGAGGTAGAAAATGACTGATATTATAGACACACTAAAAAAAGTCCGCCGCGGCGCCATGTTTATTATTGAAGCTCCGTCCGGAACCGGAAAAACATCGGTAATTAAAAAGCTTATGGCTTTGGATAGTAATTTGAAGTTTTCAGTTTCGGTAACCACGCGTCAGCCGCGCGAGGGCGAAAAAGACGGCGTTGATTACTATTATATCAGCGATGAAAAATATAACGCGCTTTTAGCGCAAGACGCATTTTATGAGCATGTAGATTCTCAATATGGTTCGCGTTACGGAACTTTGCGCTCCGAGGTGGATAGCTTTATCAATGTCGGACAAGATGTTGTTTTTGATATGGATTGGGTTGGTTTGCGCCAAATGAAAGAAAAAGCTCCAGACGATGTTGTTTCTATTTACTTTTTGCCGCCGTCAATTCACGAGCTGCGCCGCCGTTTGGAAAGAAGAGGCACCGACAGCAAAGAAATTATCAACAAACGCATGGGGCTGATTTTAGAAAAAATGGCGCATTGGACTGAATATGACTATGTGGTGGTTAATGTTGATGTTGATCAAACGGTTGAGACCGTGCGTGAAATTATTTCTGCCGAGCGTATGAAACGCGTGCGCCAAACCGGATTGGTGAAGTTTGTTGAAGAATTGAAGAAAGAAGCCGAAAATGACTGAAACGCCGTTTATCAATAAATTCGGCGCTGTGTTTTTGTGTGAGCCGGACAAAGCGCAAAGCCGAGAGTGCAGCTATACCGCTGTTGCCAAAGACAATTTGGTGCTTTGCCAATATGATAAAATTTCCGGCTTATATACATTTCCCAAAGAAGAATATTTGAAATTGACCGAAACTCCGACTTTTAATTATACTTTGCATGCGTATGTTGAGGAAAACGGAGAATATTATAAAGACACGCAGAATTTTAAGGTTTATGATGTGGAAAATGCGCAAATTGACAGCGGACTGCTCAGCTGGCAGCTGCTGGAAGATATTATGGTTGGCAATGTGATGTTTGATGAAACTTTGCGAAGCGGATTTAATAATTTGATTGTCAGAATGAGGTAGTACAAATGCAGAAAATATATGATTCCATAGAAGAATTGGTTGGTCACACTCCTTTGTTAAAGCTCAATAAATTGATGAAAAAATTTGAGAGCAAAGCAAATATCATCGGCAAATGTGAATTTTATAATCCGATTTTTTCGGTAAAAGACCGCGTTGCCTTGAATATGATAAATAAAGCTCCATTCAGTAAAATTAACAATGATACGGTTTTTATTGAGGCGACTTCCGGCAATACCGGAGTTGGACTTGCCGCTTTTTGTGCCGAACGCGGCTATAAGCTGGTGATTGTTATGCCGGAAAATATGGCGCGTGAAAAAATTGCGCTTATCCGCCAATTTGGTGCAGAAGTTCTGCTTACTCCGGCGGCAGAAGGTATGGCGGGCGCAATACATAAAGTGGAAATGCTGAAAGCCCGCTCGGCAAATTTGATAGAATTTAAGCAGTTTGAAAATCAAGCCAATGTCGAGGCTCATCAGTTGACCACCGGAACTGAAATTATGGAAGACACCGGCGGAAATGTTGATGCTGTTGTCTGCGGAGTTGGAACCGCCGGAACAATCACCGGTATTGCCTCTTCATTAAAATCATGCATTCCTGATTTATATGTGATGGCGGTAGAGCCTGCCGAAAGTCCGGTTTTGAGCGGCGGACAGAAAGGCGCGCACAAAATCGGCGGTATCGGCGCCGGATTTATTCCGCCGCTATATCGTGCAGAATTGGTGAATGAAGTTTATAAGGTGCCAAGCAACAGCGCGCTGGAAATGACCAAAATTGTGGCGCAGACCGAGGGACTGCCTGTCGGAGTTTCGGCTGCTGCTGTTTTGTGCGGAGCTGTTAATTTGGCAAGCCGCGATGAAATGACCAGCAAAAACATTGTTGTTGTTTTACCGGACAGTATCGAACGTTATTTATCAGACCCGTTTTTTAATGAAGAAAAAGCCGAAATTCAGGAATAAAAAATGAAGTTTTTTGCAATTTTAAGCCGCTATTTGAACCGCCAGCTGCTGGGCAACTTTTTTATGGTTCTTTTTGCTATTTTGGGCATTATTTTGATGTTTGATTCCATAGAAACCCTGCGTAAAGTTTCGGGGCGGGACGATGTCACCATGTGGTTTGCCGCGCAGCTGGCGGTAACCCGTGTTACAAAAACGGTGGAAATTGTAATTCCGTTTGTGATGATGGTGGGGGCTATGATAACTTTTTGGCGCCTCAGTAAAAGCAATGAATTTGTTATTATCCGCTCGGCAGGTGTTTCTATGATGGGCTTTTTGCGTCCACTGATTATAGCTGCGTTCTTTTTGGGGCTTGCCAACACTATGCTGTTTAATCCGATTGCCGCAAAAATGTATGAATGGCATGAAGTTTTGGATTACCGTTTGGATTCACGCGATCCAAATGCGGTGTTGTTTTCCAGTAAAGGTCTATGGATTCGTGAAGCTGTCGGCGACGGCAAAGTGCTACTGATACAGGCAAAAACGCTGCGGCAGGAAAATAACACGCTGTGGATGCGTGATGTCAGTATTACCGAGCTCAGTGCCAATGCTAAAATTTTAAAAGGCTATGAAGCATATTTTGCCACTTTGGAAGGCAATACTTTTCATCTTAAAGACGTTAAAGTTTTGGAGGGCGGCAAACCGGTTGAGTTTTTAATGGACTATGCTTATCAAACCAGTATCAATATGGAGCGCATTAAAGAAAACTTTATTGAACCTGACGCTATTTCATTTTGGCAGCTGCCCGAAACTATTGCCTTTTATGAACAGGCGGGCTTTTCGGCGCGCCGCCACTGGATGCGTTATTTAAGCTTGCTGATAGCGCCGTTTCAGCTGGTTGGAATGTTGATGATTGCCGCTATTTTTATGCTTCAAAACACCCAGCGTGGTTCGGGGATTTTAATGCGGGTTGTGCTGAGCATTGTTATCGGTTTTGTTGTTTATTTTTCTTCGCAGGTGGTTTATGCCTTTGGTGTAAACGGCTATATTCCGGTATGGCTTGCCGTGTCAGCGCCGACTTTGATTATTTTGCTGACTGGTACGTCTATGCTGGTTTCAGCCGATGAAGTATAAAAGCCGAAAGCTTACGGCAGAATAAGCGGAGCTCCCAACAGATTAGAGCCGAATTCAGATAATTTTTGATATAATTCATCTTTATAAGGTCTTACAGCGTCCATATCATTAGAGGTTGTTTGATAGAGTTGAATTGATGCTTCAATAAAATATTTGTGAGTTAAGCGCTCTTCTGGAGTGTAATAGTCAAACTGGTTAATCATTTTATAAATATAGCCTTTTTTCAGGATATTCATAGAAGTTATTTCCGCGTAAGATTGGCTGGCGGAACGATAGGCTTTCAAGGTTTTGTCGCAGGTATACGCCCAGTCGTCCAAGCCGAAAGCCTGATTGCCGATAATTTTTTGAAATTCTTGCCGCATGCCCAGCCATTTTACTTTACGGGCAACGGTTTGACAGGGGTTAACCATTGTTTTTAGAAACGCCGCGTTTGGGTTCTCGCCGTGTTTTTCGTCCCAATAACTCATAATGCCGTTTAACGAGATAAATCTCACCTCGGTTTGTAAATCCGATTTAAATTTTAATAAATTGTCCAGCGTTCCGATAAAAGCTTTTACGTCAGCCTGAGAAAGCGGAGTCGCTGCATCGGCGCTATAATGTCTGATGCCAAGATTTTGAGGCTGCTCAGGTGCGTTTAGGGCAAATTTTTCGGTCGGTACTTCTTTTAAGGCACTTTCCAGCAGCTCTTTTTTGATGCGTATCGGCGGCATATTTTGATGTTTGTTGATAGTTTGCGGAAACTCGCGGGAATTTACGCCTTCGCCGAAAATCATCGGCATCAAATAAATATACAGCCCCGGAGAGACAAATTCTATATCCGGTATGGCAGCGAGTTTGGAGGCAATTTTTTGCGGAAATTTGTTTTTTGTTTCTTTTATCCCCGGCAGATCTAAAATTTTGCCGGATAGCCCCGGAACCGTGTGTAAAATCGGTCCGATATAAGGATAAAATTCTTTCGGTAGATGCTGTAAATCCCGCAGCAAGCCTTCCTCATCGGCACTTTCAATGCGCTTTTCAATGGTACCGAATTGTTTAATGCTGTTATTGAAATCCTTGTCAAAAACCGGTGGAATATTCCAGCTATAATCATAATGCCAGTCATAATCGCTGCGTGATTTGGCATATTTTTTTTGCAGCCGCCAAAGCATTGGTATTTCTTCATTCAAATTGACATCGTAAGCATGTTCAAATTCTTTTAGCTGAGCATGAGACTGAGCCGAAAATAACAGTATGAAAAAAAACAAAATTAAGCGCATTGAAACCTCTCTGCATACAGTCTAGGGTATATTTATTAAAAAAAAGTGATGAAACGCCGATTTTTGACTAGACATAAAACAAATAATTTTGTAAAAATCTATAAAAGAATAATTTAAGGAGATTTTAAATGGCTTGGACAGAAGAAATGGTTGAAGGGCTACGTCAAATGTGGCTTGAAGGTTTGACCGCAAATGAAATTGCCAAAAGACTTGGCGTTTCAAAAAATTCTATTGTGGGAAAAGTGCACCGTTTGTGTCTGAAGGCAAGACCGTCTCCAATTAAAAAGAAAGAAGATGAGCCGATAGCCGAAGCTGCGGCAGAAACCGCGGCGGAAGAAGTTTCTGAGGTGTCAAAACCGGAGGAAGACAGCGTAGAAACAGAAGTTAAAGCTGCTAAAAAAGTTCGTAAAAACGGTCATCATGTTAAATTGATGGAACTTGACAGCCATACATGCCGCTGGCCTTTAGGAGACCCTCGCGATGAAGATTTTTGCTTTTGCGGTAAAAAGGTGCGTATGGGGCAAACTTATTGCGAAGAGCACGCTAATATGGCTTATGTGAAAGCGTCTAAAAAATAGGCTGTTGCAAAAAAAAGTTTAGGGGGCTGTTTTCCAGCCTCTTTTTTTTATAAAATCAAAGCATATATTTCTCAAAAATTAAAAACAGGGGAGTATATGATGAAAAAAACTTTTGTCGGAACTTTGGGACTGTTGTTGCTTGCTCAAACAGCCAATGCAGCTCAGCCGTCTTTAGGCGGAGATTATTTATCTTTCAAAAATTGGCTGAACAAAGAATATAATATTGATTACGACTTGACCTATTCCGTTTTGTGGCAAAGGACTTCGCCAAGCGGACATAACAACGCCGTGCAGTCTTATTTGTATCCGTCTGTGACCTGGACGACATTTGACAATGAATACGGCACCGGAGCTTTGAATTTTACTTATAACAGTGTGTATTACGGCGGACATTCGGCAGAAGATATCCAAAACCGCAGCGGATTGGTGTCGCCGATAAATGACTTTAACGCCTACGAACAAAGCTTTGCCGGACTGTATTATACCTATCAATTTCCCAAGCAGTATAATTGGCTGACTTTAGGTGCTGGTCAATATAATCTATTTATGTTTGACGGAACGGACTATGACGGCAATCAGCAAGTTAATTTCTTAAACTTTTCTTTATCGCAAAACGGCAGCGCCACATATTCTTCTGCCGGATTGGGCGCCTATGTGCAGGCAACGCCGGATAATTGGTTGTTTGTTGTCGGTTTTCAGGACGCTACCAATATTGAGGCGCCGAGTATTCGGGTTAACCGTCTAAAAAAGAAACATTTTACCACCTTCGGGCAAATCGGCTATAATCCGACTATTAAAGGTTTGGGCGCAGGGCAGTATTCTATTATGCTTTATAACCAGCCGGCAGTTAAAGAGCTGCCGCAAACCACCAACGGCTGGTCAATCAACATTCAGCAGAATTTGACTGAAAAACTGGCGCTGTTCGGACGTTTGAACGGTGTAAGCGGACACGTTATTACCACCAACCAAACTTATGCAGCTGGTCTTACTTATAATAATCCGCTCAATCGCAACAGCCTTGATCAAATAGGCTTGGCGTATGCCTATAACAAAGTTGATGCCAAGGCGGTCGGCGCGGAAATTTATCATAAAGCCGAACAGGTGGTTGAAGCTTATTGGGCGTGGGGAATTTCTAAATGGGCGACCATAACGCCTGATTTTCAGTTTTATTTTAATCCGGCTCTTAACAAAAAATCAAATTACGGCAGTGTGAGTTCGCTCCGTTTGACCGTGTTTTTTTAAGAAATTAAACTCAAAATTAAATACCGGCTGTTGATTAGTCGGTATTTTTGTATTTTTTGCTTTACTTTATGTTAAAAATGGGGGATTACTAGACCTGCAATATTTTAGAAAATTGAGGTGGATATGTTAAAACTAAAACACATTTTGCTGCTGTTGTTGTTGACAGGATGTACTTCTTCTGAAGTTAAAATGGTGCCAGGAATTGTGCCGAACACAGCAAAAGAAAAACAAGTGGTGAAAGTTATGCCTAGTAATGTGATTGGTGAAGTTGAACCTGTTTATTTGCTGCCGATGAAATCTCCGTTTATATCGCGTATAGATACCGGCGCTACTACTTCAGCTTTGGACGCAGTAGATATTAAGCCGTTTGAACGCGACGGACGCCGCTGGGTTTCATTTACGGTTGTCAACCGCGCTACCAAAGAAAAACATACATTTGAAAAACCTTTGCTGAAAAATGCCAGAATTAAACGAATCGGCGAGGAAGAAAAACGCCCGATGGTTGAAATGGAAGTGCGTATGGGCAAAGATGTGTTCAGAGCAAATTTCACGGTGGCAGAACGCGAAAAGTTTGAATATCAAACCTTGATTGGACGTAACATTTTATATGGACGCGCCGTTGTTGATGTAACAGTATCAAACACCCTGAAATAAGGGGAGAAAGCAGAATTTTTCTGCCGTTTTTTGTTTAAGGATTGGAACTATGCTTAAAAAAATTATTTCCGTACGCGGTATTTTGACTATTTTATTGCTGCTTTCGGTTATTGCGGCGTCATTGGCGACCTATTATAAAATTGCTTATTGGGGATTTAGTTTCCGCCCGCAGGATAAATCTGATGTGTGGACGATTGATGCTCATGTTTCATTTAAACCGACAGGCGACCCGATAGAAGTTTCTCTTTCCACTCCGCGTATCAGTAAGGAATATAAAATTTTGAGCGCAGATGTGGTTGCTCCGGGCTATGATGTTAAAACAGATGAAAAAAATCACCGCGTGATTATGAAATCCGCTGCCCGTGCCGTAAAGCAGGACGTTTATTACCGCATTATGATTTATGATAATGAAGATACCAGCGGCAAAGAAATCAGCGACAGACCTGCCGACGTTAAAGTTCGTTATGATGACGATCAGCAAGAAGAAATGGTTAACGCCATTTGGGCTTTGGCAGAAAATAAGGAAGGCGAAACTAAAGCGCAGCGTTTGATTTCGGTTTTAAACGAGCAGCCTTTAGCTCCTGAAGTTGATTCATTTTTGCCAGTGCAGAAAAATCCGCAGATTATGGCTGAAAAAATCATTTTTTTGCTTAATGCCAAAAAAATTCCAGCGCGTGTGGTTCGCGGCGTTAAGCTTAGTGAAAAGAAAAGAGCTACCGTTGCCGATTTAATGGTTGAAGCCTATGAGGGCTCTAAGTGGAAAATTTATGATATCAACACTGGAAAATCCGGCTTGCCGAAAAGCTTTGTAATTTTCCAGCGCGGCGGCAATTCGCTTTTGGACGTTTCCGGAGGTTATGATTCCAAAGTTAAATTTTCAGTTATTAAATCAGTGGTATCTTCTTTCAAAATGGCAGGCAGACGCGC
>CAVEOB010000015.1:0-3617 GCA_963617265.1 Mediterraneibacter gnavus | reverse complement strand
AATATGAAAACAGCCGCTGGTTTGACTTTACCATTTATAACTTGCCGTCTTTAGAGCAAAATACCTTAAAATGGCTGATGATATTCCCGCTGGGTATTTTACTGATTGTGCTGATGCGCAATGTCATCGGTATTCAGACCATGGGTACGTTTACGCCGATGTTGATTTCTATGTCATTAGTGAAAACCGGATTTATCCCAGGGCTGGTATGTTTTGGCTTGATTATCGGTATCGGCTTGTTAATCCGCACCATGCTTACCCGCTTGAATTTGTTGCTGGTACCAAGAATTTCATCGGTGGTTATCTGTGTGATTCTGATTATGCAGATGCTGACGATTATGGGCTATCAATATGACTTCAGCATTGCTTCTTCTGCCGTGTTTTTCCCGATTATTATTACGGCGTGGATTATTGAGCGTGCATCTATCACTTGGGAAGAAGAGGGCGTTAAAAACGCGGTGCGTCAGGTGGTAAACAGCTTGTTTGTGGCAATTGTGACCTACGGCGTTATCAGCAATGAATATATCCGCCATATTATGTTTGCCTTTAACGAATGGAATTTGGTAATTTTGTTTGTGGTAATGCTTTTGGGTACATACACCGGCTATCGTTTGACCGAACTGAAAAGATTTGCACCAGTAGCTAAGGGGAAATAAGATGTTTGATTTTTTCAAAGGTTTTGTTTCGCCTAAAAAACTGCGTCAAGCCGGCGTGCTGGGTATGAACGCGCGCAACTATAATATTATTGCCAAATTCAATAAGCGTTCGCTTTATCCGCTGGTTGATGACAAAGTGCAGACTAAAAAGCTGGCGAACAGCATAGATATTAACACGCCGCATATGATTGGCATTGTGGAACATCAGTATGAAGTTAAAGACTTGCTGCAGCTGATTGAAGGGCAGAGCGAGTTTGTGATAAAGCCCGCGCACGGCAGCGAAGGCAAAGGCGTGCTGGTGGTGGCGCATTATGAAAACGGCATATTTACCACGCCTTCCGGCAAAGTGTTGACGTTTAAGGAAGTCTATCAGCATGTTTCAAACATTTTGAGCGGCTTGTACAGCTTGGGCGGGCAATATGACGTGGCGCTGATTGAAGAGCTGGTGCATTTTACCGATGTGTTCAAAAATTTCAGCTATCAGGGGATTCCTGATGTGCGTCTGATTGTTTATAAGGGCTATCCGGCTTTGGCAATGACTAGACTGGCAACCAAAGAGTCTGCAGGTCGTGCAAATTTGCACCAAGGCGCTGTCGGCGTGGGCTTGTCTATCAAAACCGGCAAGGCGGTGCAGGCGGTCAGTCATAATCTGCCGATTGCTTTGCATCCGGATACAGGCGCGGATTTAATGCAGCTGCAAGTGCCGTTGTGGAAAGAGCATCTGCTCATCGGCGCGCAGGCGTATGAAATGACCGGACTAGGCTATTTGGGGGCTGATATTGTTTTAGACCGCGACCGCGGACCGATGATGCTGGAATTAAACGCCCGTCCGGGGCTTTCTGTGCAGATTGCCAACGGTACCGGGTTGCAGCCGATTTTGCAGAAAATTGAAGAAACTTATCCTAAAAACTTAACTCCGCAAGAAAGAGTCGAGTTTGTCTTGAATAATTAAATGTGACTTCCTAAATAGGATATTAGAAAAGAAAGGAAGCTTAAAATGACTGATTTATTAGGAAAATCTGAAACAAAACATATTGAAAAACCAAATACTAAACATTTGGAAAATAAAGGAACTCAAAAGCTGGAAATGAGCGAAACCAGAGCTAAAAAAATTAAACATTCATATAAAGTGAAAGATTCTGAAAACGCTTTGCTTTTGAAAACCAAAAACGGCGATATTGTGATAGAGATGTTTCCAAACGACGCTCCAAAACATGTAGCTCGCATTAAAGAATTAGTGCGCGATGGTTTTTACAACGGTTTGAAATTTCACCGTGTGATAGATGGTTTTATGGCGCAAACCGGCGATCCGCGCGGTAACGGCACCGGCGGCAGCGGTAAGAAGCTGAAAGCTGAATTTAACCGCAACCGTCATACCCGCGGCACTGTTTCTATGGCTCGGGCAATGGATCCGGATTCCGCCGACAGTCAATTTTTTATTTGCTTCGGCGATTGTCCATGGCTGGACGGTCAATACACCGTTTGGGGACAAGTAACTTCCGGTATGGAATATGTAGACCAGATTAAGCGCGGCTCCGGACCGAATGGTATGGTTTCCGAACCGGATGTAATCGTTTCAATGTCCGTCATCGCCGACATATGATGAAACTTGTCTAATGGTCTACTACTTTTAACTTTTTGTGCTTGTGTACTATTTTGTACACGGCGCAAAAAAGTTAATGCGTATTATCCTCATTATCCGAGTTTCAAAAAGTATGAGAAATGGTCATCCTTGGCTTTGAGCGCTAGCTCATTCGCCGAGGATCCAGTATGGTACATCTGCTTAGAAAACTTGCAACAGACACTTATATGTCTAAAATAGACAAGTTGAGTAAATAATTTCTTTCTATAAGTGATAAAATATGGGACAATATGTGAAAATAGATAAAGCTTATGATTTTTTGATAAGCCATTCAGATTTTGATTTGAAAGAATTGGTGGAAGCTTCTGGTTGTCATTAAAAAATACTGAATCAAATATTTCAAAGAAGTTAAAAGACTTTCTTTCTCGAGGAACTATCAAAGATTATAAAGTGTTACCTATAATATCAACATATAATAAAGATGATTTTAGAAAAATATTTTCACAAACATATACTGTTAAAATTCCAACAAAAGTTGAAAAATTGTTAAATAAATCTAAGGATTGTATGCTTACAGCAGTGCAAAATTATAATAATCCTATTATAGAATATAGATTAGGAAGTTTTATTACTATGTCATTTATTGGATTTGCTACATTGTTTCATGCTATATTTGAACGAGATGGAAATATAAATTATGTTAAAACAAATGGTGATTTTCTTAATTTAGTTGATTCTTTAAATAAGTATAAAGGAAATCAATATTATAATACAAAATATGAAAGTGGCTATTTAAAAAAAGTGTTAAAAAATATTGAGGGGTTACGGTCATTTAGAAATGTTGTAGAACATGAATATTGTGAATTATTAGATGTTGATTTGTACCCGTTATGTCAAAAGATATTGTTTGATTATCAAAAAATTTTAATAAAAGAATTTGGTCGTGAGAATAATATTGGCAATAAACTTTGTTTAGCTTTGCAATTTTCTTATCAATATGATTATTCAAAAACAAGACAAGATAAAGAGTACAAAGAATTAAGGGAACGTATAGTTGAGCATATATCCTAAACAACAGCAGAGTATCCATCAATTATTCCAATAATGATACCTGCTAGTAAATATAAAGAGATAGATTTAACAAAAATAGATTCCTCAAAATATTCGCAAATTATAGCAATTGTGCAAGAACAAAAAAGAAATAATGCTAAAAATACTGCAATGGAATTAAATAAATTTCTTGAAGATGATTTACATTTTACAAAAGTGAAATTTGATAGTATTAAATTGTTAAAATTATCTAGAGTTTTGGGATGGAGAGATGGTAATAAAAAAATTTTGGATGAAACATATTTAGGATATGATGATTTAAGAACAGG
>CAVEOB010000014.1:26458-31283 GCA_963617265.1 Mediterraneibacter gnavus | reverse complement strand
GAATATGCCGAAAATGATTGCAAAAATTTCGGAATGTCTGCAAAAAGACCGGAGTTTGGCTGGACGTTTGCTTAACAAATATTTTTGACGGAAAATCAAACCGGAATTGGTGTGTTTGGAAAGCAGCGCCAAGTTTATTCACGGCGATTTGACGGCAAATAATATTTTGCTGGATAAAAACGGAACGCCGCATTTGCTGGACTTTGAACAAATCCGCTATGGTTACGGAATCGAGGACGTGTGCTATCTGTTTTTGCAGCTCAGCGGTTTCCGTGGTCTGTGGGGCAGAATAGGGCGTTTTAACAAATTGCGGAAAATGATGGAACCGCTGCTGCAAAATGAAATCAGCCCCGAATATTGGCTTTATGGCGTGCAGCTGTTTTATTTGAATCATTTATACCGCCGTTTGACTAATCCGAAAAAGCACGGCAGTTTCCGCAAGGAAATGTGCCTGCTCTGGAGCCTGCGCCAATACTTTAGATTGTCGCGTTATTTGCATTTGGTGGGATAAAAATATTGTGTACTGGTATTTATGCAATAATAAGGCTAATTTATTTACTAGCTTAATTACTTGCCGTACTGTCATTAACAGACTTTGCGTCACGTCCGTTAATGACAGAGAATATACAAGAGATGAGGTAATTTAGTATAACTTGTTACACTTCTTTCACATCTATACATTTTTTTGCCGGATTGTAAGAAATGGCAAGTTTGCCGCGGCAGAGCTTTTGCGCGTCGGCGCCGAAAACTTCAAAGCGCCAGCCTTGCATTGCCGGAGTGTTTTGCGGCTGGTTTAAGATGATATAGCGCAAATCTGCGTCCGAGGCAATCAGACGAGCCGAAACGCCGTTGCTTTGGCTTTTAATTTTCAGCAGCATACGCAGCATTTCAAACAAACTTTGCTCATGATTCGGCACCGAAGTTTCTTTTTTGCGGTCTTGGCGGCAAAGTTCGGTAGAAATCGGATTTTGACGGGCTAGTTGCAGAGCTTCCATAATTTCTGCGCCCAGCTTGCCTTTGATTATATCTGCTTTTAAATTGCGCACTTGTTTTAGTTCTTCCAAAGTTTTGGGAAAAGTGCTGGCAATGTTCAAAAGTACATCGTCTTTGAGAATGCCGGAGCGCGGAGTGTCGCATTTTTGCGCACGGCTTTCCCGCCACGCCGCCAAATATTTCAGCGCCGACAAAAAATGCTGACTGTGCACGTTATGACGAATACGCATCCAAGCGTCGTCCGGATTGACATGATAGCAATGCTCGTCACAAAGGCAGGCAGTTTCTTCATCTATCCAATGCAGACGATTTTCGGCTTCCATTTTTTGGCGCAGATATTTATAGCAATCCACCAAATAAGTCACGTCATGCAAGGCGTAAACCAGCTGATTTTCATCAAGCGGACGAATGCTCCAATCGGTCAGGCGGCAAGATTTATCCAGCTCCACGCCCGTAATCGCCTGCACCAAATTGCCATAGCCGATGTTGTCGGCAAAGCCGCAGACCATGGCGGCAATTTGCGTGTCAAAAACATTAGCGGGAATTTTACCGGTCAGGTTATAAAAAATTTCTATATCCTGTCTGCCGGCGTGAAAAACTTTGATGATGTTCGGATTATCTAAAATGGCAAAAAACGGTGTTAAATCCATATCTTTAGCCAACGGGTCGACAATGGCGGCGCCGCCGTCATAGCCAAGCTGCAAAAGACAAAGCCTTGGATAATAGGTGTGTTCGCGGATAAATTCCGAATCGACGGTGATAAATGGCTGAGTGCTTAAAGTTTGGCAAAATTGGGTTAATTTTTCGGTTGTGTCTATTAAATTCATTATTATTTCTCCATAATACGCAGAATAGTGCCGATTGCTTAATATTTTTTTAATTTGTGATTGATTTTATTTTTATTTAGTTTTAAAACAGTAGCAGTTTTAATAAATTTTAAGAGGATATAATGAACGAATATCGGACGCATACTTGCGGTCAGCTTAGAGCCGCCGATGTCGGTCAACATGTAAAGTTGGCAGGCTGGATTCATCGTAAACGCAATCTTGGCAATTTGTGCTTTGTCGATTTGCGCGACCATTATGGCATTACTCAATGCGTTTTTGACAGCTCATCTGATTTGTTTGAAAAAATTAAAGACATCAGAGTTGAAAGCGTTGTCGGAATTGAAGGCGAAGTTGTGGCGCGTGAGAGCGTAAATAAAAATATGCCGACCGGCGATATAGAAATCAAAGTTTCGGCTGTTGAAGTTTATTCGGAAGCTGAAGTTTTGCCGATTCAGGTTTTTGGCGAAGGCGACGAACCGGAAGAATTGCGTTTGAAATATCGTTTTTTGGATTTGCGCCGCGAACGTATCCACAACAATATTTTGCTGCGCTGCAAAGTGATTGCCGAAATGCGCCGTTTGATGACAGAGCAGGGCTTTACGGAATATCAAACTCCGATTTTGACCGCTTCTTCTCCGGAAGGCGCCCGCGACTTTTTGGTGCCGTCACGCTTGAACCCAGGAAAGTTTTACGCTTTGCCGCAAGCTCCGCAGCAGTTTAAGCAATTGCTGATGGTTTCGGGTTTTGACCGCTATTTCCAAATTGCTCCGTGCTTCCGTGATGAAGACCCGCGCGCAGACCGTTCTCCAGGGGAATTCTATCAGCTGGATATGGAAATGTCTTTTGTGACGCAGGAAGATGTGTTCAAGGTTATTGAAAACACTATGGGCGGAATTTTTAACAAATTTGCCAACGGTCGCACCGTGACGCAAGCGCCGTTCCCAAGAATTGCCTTCCGCGACGCTATGCTGAAATACGGCAGCGATAAGCCTGATTTGCGTAATCCTCTGTTTATTGTGGACGCTACTCCGTTCTTTAATAATTCAGGTTTCGGCGTTTATGACGCTAAAGCAGCCAACGGTGAGCAAATCCGCGCCATTAAAGCTCCGGCAGCCGGCAACAAACCACGTTCTTTCTTTGATAAGCTTGACGGTTACGCCAAAGAAGAAGGTTTCGGCGGTATGGCTTATGTGGCTTTGTCTGACAACGGCGCTAAAGGTATTGCCAAGTATTTCTCTGCCGAAAAAATGGACGAGCTCAAAGCTATGTTTGATGTTAAAGAAGGCGACGCGGTTCTGTTTATGGGCGGTTCGGCTAAAACAATCAACAAATTTGCCGGCAAAGTCCGCAATAAATTGGGCGAAGAGCTGGATTTGTTTGAGAAAGACACTTTCAAACTGTGCTGGGTGGTTGATTTTCCTTTCTATGAAGAAAATGAAGAAACCGGCGCTGTTGAGTTTTCTCACAATCCGTTTTCTATGCCACAGGGTGGCTTGGACGCATTGAATAACAAAAATCCGCTGGATATTTTGGCATATCAATACGATTTGGTGTGCAACGGGGTGGAACTGGCTTCCGGTGCTGTGCGCAACCATGTTCCGGAAATTATGTACCGCGCATTTGAAATTGCCGGTTACGACCGCAGCGTTGTCGATAACAAATTCGGCGGTATGATTAACGCTTTCAAATACGGCGCACCTCCGCACGCCGGCTGCGCTCCTGGTATTGACCGTACGGTTATGCTGCTTTTGGACGAGCCGATTATCCGCGATGTGATTTTGTTCCCATTGAACGGCAAGGCGCAAGATTTGATGATGCAGGCTCCGAATACGGTTACGGAACAGCAGTTGAAAGAACTGCATATTCAAATTAAAGAATAATCAAAGCACAAGGCTCTGCTGCAAAAAGGCGGAGCCTTTATTTAAAA
Organism: Mediterraneibacter gnavus; assembly: GCA_963617265.1. GTDB lineage: Bacteria > Pseudomonadota > Alphaproteobacteria > RF32 > CAG-239 > RUG410. The sequence continues at coordinate 27,536 of CAVEOB010000014.1, read as the reverse complement.
ATGCTTGCAAAAGATAGAAAATTGTCTAAACTGGATTATTATTTGACTTTTGGAGATTATAAATCATGAAAAAATATTGGCTTTTGACTTGCGCTTTGCTGATTTCGGTTCCGGCGTATGCTACAACGGATGAACTGATTAACGGCGTAAAAAATAAAAACTTGCCGGCGGTTGAGGCTTTGCTGAATAAAGGCGAAAACGTAAACGGCGCTAATGCTCAGGGAAATACGGCTCTGCATTATGCGGTTGCTACCAATAACGCCGATATGGTAAAGCTTTTGCTAAAGTATAACGCAGACATGAATGCCAAAAATAATAAAGGCTGGTCTCCGCTTTCTATTGCCGAAAAGAAAAATGTCGGCGAAATTTATAACATTTTAGAAGAAAAAGCCGCTTCAGATAACGCCGCACTTGAAGAAGCTGTTAAAGCAGCGGAAAAAGCGAAGGCGGAAACGGCTAAAAAAACTCAAAGAATAAAAGAAGCTCAAGCCAAAATAAAAGCAGAAAAAGCTGCTTTAACGCAAAAGGCGGAAAGTAAAAAGACTGTTGTCAAAGAAACTGTTGCAAATTCTGCGGCACCAGCAAAAAACTCTTTGAATAAAGCGGAAGCAAACACGGTTAAAGCGAAAGCATCTGTTCAAAAAACAGTGAAAAGCGCTGCAAAAAAACAAACCATGCAAAATCATTCTGTTTTATCAAGCAAAATCTATCAGGGCGATGAAGAGGTTGTTTACTGTCTGCAATATTTAGGCTTGCAGGGAGAGCAAAAAAATATGACCGTTGCCGCAAGTTATTATGCTGCGGAAAACGGAGTTGGCAAAGCCCGCTATGATGCAGTTGCCGCCGAGGCTCAGCATTATTTTGAAAACGCCTCTGCCGATGATATAAAAGCAAGAGCTGACGAATGCGGAAAATACATAACTCCGAGTGATACGGCTGCGCAAAACAAAATTATCCGCAGTATAAATAAATCTATAGGTTTTTAATCTGACCAAAATAGGAAAAGGCACCTTGCGTAAATAGGCGTTAAGGTGTCTTTTTTTACATAAAACTTGACAAAATGCAGGATTTTGCTAAA
>CAVEOB010000014.1:9183-26448 GCA_963617265.1 Mediterraneibacter gnavus | reverse complement strand
GCCGCAGTATTTTATTTTTATGTTTCATTTGAAATTATTTAGCTTATGTTTACTAATTATTGGAAGTTAGGTATTGCCGTTTTATTGGTTTGGGTTGTGCTTATGATGTCGTTTGCGTCAGGCATATCTATAGCAGGAATGTTTTTGATTTTTTCCTTTTTGCTAATCTTGCGTATGTTTTTGCCTAATTTTTTGCAATCATGCGAAGAAACTGCAAAGTTGGAAAAAAATGTGCGAAATCTGTATGATTCCGATAAATCCCGAGCATCTGTAATGGAGGCAGAACGTTTGCTAGAAAAAGCAAACGAGAAAAAACGCTATGAGCTTAAAAGCATTATTTTGGTAGTGCTGTTTATTGCTATATGGATTTTTTCTGTGGATTGGAATGATTTATTTGCTAATTTCCGGAATTGGTTTAATAATTAAAGTATAAAAAACAATGAAATCATGAGGATTTCACTGTTTTTTGTTATTCTCTTGTTCCGCTTCTCGGGCTTTGTCTTCATAGTATTTTTCGAGTTTTTTCAAAAGACGGCTGCGTTTGAGGCGGCTCAAGTGGTCAACGTATAAAATACCGTCCAAATGGTCTATTTCGTGCTGCAGAATAATGGCAAGAAAGTCATCGGCTAAAATCTCTTGCTCTTTGCCGTTATAGTCTACATAACGCACCCGCACTTTTTCATGACGCTCCACATCTGCGCTTTGATTCGGCAAAGACAAACAGCCTTCGCAAAACATAACGGTTTCTTCCGATTTCCAGATAATTTCCGGATTCACCAAATACATTGGGCGGCGGGCGGATAAATCTTCATCACTCGGGTTAGGGTCTATCACAATCACACGCTTATCCGAACCGACTTGCGGAGCGGCCAAGCCAACTCCCTTATCGGCATACATTGTTTCCAGCATATCGTCTAAAAAGCGGCGCATTTCATCGTCAACTTTTTCTACCTTGCGGCATTTTTGCCGCAAAACTTCATCAGGATAAGTGTATAATTTTAAAACAGCCATTTTTCCTTCTTTTTTTAGTTTCTAACCGCGTGAGCAATTTGGTCGAGCAGGGCGTTAACCATTTTCGGCTCATTTTTAGTAAAGAAAGCATACGCTAAATCAACGTATTCTTGAATAAGAACTTTAGTATCTACCGAGGTGTTGGCGGTAAGCTCATAAACAGCGGTCAGCAGCAATGCCTGCATAATGCCGTTCATACGGTCATACGACCATTCGCCGCGCAGATAGGCGTTGAGAGATTTTTCCAAATCTTCTTTACGACTTTGAATGCCGCGCACCAATTTTTCAAAATATTCTTTATCAATTGGGACGACTTCAACCATATTTTCTTTATCTTCGCTTTCGCTGTCATCAATCACAAAGCGTCCGACTTTGCCTTGCACAAAATCTTGAATAACCTCGTCAACCGGCAGCTGGCTGAAAGCAATCATATAGTTTGCCTGTACGGCGGCCAAGCGCGCGCCGGATTTCATTTTAATTTTTTCTGAAACAAATTTAGACATTTTAGTTTTCCTTAATAAATTTAGGGTCTTCGTGATTGGTTAATTTTTCGATTGTCGCCACAAAATCTTCCAAATCCTGCAATGTGCGGAAGTCTTTATATACGGAAGCAAAACGGATATAGGCGATGTTATCCAAATTTGCCAGCACTTCCATAACACTTTGCCCGATTTGCTCGGTAGTTATTTCCGCTTCGCCGGAGCTTTCAAACTTGCGTTGCAGCGATGTCACGATTTTTTCCACACGTTCGGCAGAAATCGGACGTTTGCGGACGGCGAGGGATATAGAACGCTCCAACTTGTCGCGGTCAAATTCCGTGCGGTCGCCGTTGCGTTTTACCACAATCAATTCCCGCAGCTGCACGCGCTCAAACGTGGTGAAACGCGAGCCGCATTCCGGACATTCACGCCGGCGGCGCACCGAAGTATTGTCTTCGGTGTTGCGGGAATCTTTAACTTGCGTTTCTTCACAGCCGCAAAAAGGACATTTCATTTAGGCAGCACTCCCTTTTTTCAAAAGTTCTTCCGTCACTTGATAGAGTTTAGACGAATATCTAGCTCCTTTTATAAGAACAGTATCGTTATTTTGCAAGAGTTTATTTAACAAAAAATCAGCCACCTGGTCTTTATTTTCAAAGTAATACTGCTGCTTGTTTTCCGGCAGCTGCGCCAGCATATCTTTCATTTCCGGACAAACGCCGACCACCACGTCAATAGAGCTGTTTGCCAGCAGCTTGCCGATTTCAATATGACGGGCTTGGGAAGTATCGCCAAGTTCAGCCATTTTGCCGAGCACCACGATTTTGCGACCTTGGGTTTGGCTTTTATCCAAAGATTCGATACCCAGCTTCATGGCTTCCGGCTGACCGGAGTAGCTGTCATCAATCAGAGTATAGCTGCCGTCGTGAATAGCTAGAGTATGATGCTTGCCGCGTCCGTCCAGCGCGCCGAAATCTTTTATATAAGCAGCAGCTTTGTTTACATCTAAGCCCAAAGCCTGCACTACTGTAAGCGCGCACCAAGCATTATATAAATATTGCTCGCCTTGCTCTTGAGTGGTAAATTCTGCGGCAGGGTGGGTATTTTTGCCAAAGGTAATGATTTTGGCATTATGTTTTGCCGCTTCCACTTTCAGAATATCGGCAAAGTTGGTATCTTCATTGATAACGGCAATTCCGCCCTGAGCCGGAAGTCCTTCAAAAATTTCCGCCTTAGCATGGGCAATCCCCTCAAAATTGGGAAAGAACTCAATATGCATCGGGTAAACGTTTGTAACCACGGCGATATCCGGTTTAACCAAGCTTACGGAATGAGATATTTCTCCTTTGGAGCTCATACCCATTTCAATCACGGCGTAACGAGCGTCCATATCCAGTTCGCACAAGCTTTGCGGCACGCCGATTTGATTGTTATGATTACCAGCTGTGGCGTAGGTTTTGGCAAAATGCGACAGTAAAAAGGCAATTTCTTCTTTCGTGGTGGTTTTGCCGGCGCTGCCGGTCAAGCCGATTACTGTTCCTTTGAATTGACTGCGGTTATAAGCGCCGATTTTGCCATAGGCTTCCAGAGTGTCTTTTACCACCAATTGTTTTTCTGCCGGAACATTTTGCAGCAAATGGTCTACAACTACCAGCGGGCAGCCTTTAGCCACAACATCTGCAACAAAATCGTGAGCGTCAAAACGTTCGCCGTGCAGGGCGATAAAAAGCGAATGTTCGTCAACCTGACGGCTGTCGGTGGATATTTTATTGATAACGACATCAGCCTGTGCAGCGTCGCAGCCCAAAATTTCCGTCAGTTTTTGCGAGGTAATCTCTTTCATAATCAGCACTCAATATCTTTACTGGTTTTAACATAATTTTCCACTAAAACTGTTCCACGTTTAGCCGGAATAACAGCCCCAGGACCAGCAATGCAGCCGCCTTCGCAGCACATAACTTCAATCATATTCGCATCTTCCGGAGCTTTGGCGGCGAAACGCTTTAACATTTTGCAGCTGTCTTTGGTCAGACCGTCAATTTTCAGCGGCTTATATTCTGCTTTATCGCCGACCACAAATTGCACGGCACCGGCAACGCCTCCGGAAATCGGAAAACGGCGTCCTTGTGCTGAAGATTCTACAGCGAATTTATCGGCTTCTAAAGCTGCCGGATTGATTTGCGCGGCGTCAAAAGCGGCTTGCAATTCTTCAAAAATCAAAACATAGTCGACATTTGGATTGCGCTCGGCTTCCAAACGTTTTGCCATGCATGGACCGACAAACACGGTTTTGTATTCCGGAAATTCTTTTTTCATTACTTCGGCAATGTAATACATCGGGCTGCCGGAAGTGGAAACATATTCTTTAAGCTCCGGCATATGTTTTTCCATGGTCTGTATCCAAGCAGGACAGCAGGAAGTTGTCATAAATTTTGCGCCTTCGTGCATACGTTCTACAAATTCTGCAGCTTCGTGCTTTGTGGTTATATCCGCTCCTTGTGCTACTTCTACCACTTCATCAAAGCCCAGTTTTTTGAAAGCAGCGATAACTTTGCCCAAGTCGTTGCCGAATTGTCCGATAACCGCCGGAGCCAGCATGGCAATAGTTTTTTGCTGTGGATCTTTCAGGGCTTTCAAAACGTCAAGCAGCTGCGAATTGTGGGCAATTGCGCCGAACGGGCAGGAAACAATGCATTTACCGCAAGAAATGCATTTGTCGTTGTCTATATGCTCCACGCCGTTTTCATCTTTGCAGATTGCGCCCACCGGACAAGCGTCTTCACAAGGAACTAATGCTTTATTGATGGCGTTATACGGGCAGTTGCCGGCGCATAAACCGCATTTAATGCAGTTGTCTTGCAAAATTACGGCTTTTTTAGCAACAATGATAGTTTTTTTAGGGCAGTTTACGGCGCAGGGACGGGCATAGCAGCCATGACAAGCGTTGGTAACTTCATAGTGTGTCGACTTGCAGGCGTCGCAGACATTCGGCAAAACCGAAACAGTAGCTTTTTCCAATTCGGTGCGGGCTAAAAAGTCTTTAGCGGAATCTGCTAAGCTTTTATCAGCAGCAACATTGCACGGTGTAAAGCCTAAAGCCGACAAGCACAGCTGTTTAACGGCGTTGCGGTCTTTTTCAAGTGTTCCTCGCATTGGTTTAGCATCATCAGGCACCAAATTTACGGGGATATTTTCAATATCTGACAGGTTATTATCTAAAAAACTTTTAGCGACATTCGTCAAAACAGCAAGCCGTAAAATGGCGGCGTTGTTTTTTGGATTAAGCATAAGAATAAGCCCTTTCAATAAAATAGTTCAAATTAACCATATCTTATACAATAAATGCCGTAAAAAGCAATAGTTTTATGAGATATAAAGCATTATAAAAAAATACCCCTCACTCGACACAGAAGTGTCGACTTCTCCCTCAAGGGCGAGGTTAAACACGTATCCACAAAAATTACAGATAGTAGTGCAGATAACGTTAAAACAAGAAGAGAGAAAATTTTAGCGTACACGGAAGTATGTGAATTTTCTCTCTTTCGCAGTTTTGATACAAACTCTTAGAAACTTGGATAATGAGCTTAATGCGAAGTAAGATTTTTTCGCGGTGTACAAACTAGTACATAAGAAAAAATCTTACCAGCAGGAAGCCATTAGCCGAGTTTCCTTACTACATTTGGACGGTGTGAATCAAATTAGTCATACCCTTATGTCCGATTGGGTAACCAGCGGTAATGATGAGGTAATCACCTTTTTTGCCCAGCTTGCTTTCTTTAGCAACGGCAACGGCGGTTTGTTCGATACGGTCAAAGTTTTGGAAAACTTCTTCGTTTACAATACTCTTTACACCCCAAACAATACCCATACGGCGGGCAACTTCCAAAGACATTGTAACAGCCAAAATCGGCAAGTCAGGACGTTCACGCGCCATAGACAAGGTGGTAAAGCCGGAAGCCGTGTAGGTTACAATGGCAGCCACATTCGGCAAAACATCGGACATTTCGCTGGCAGCATAGGTGATGGCGTCTGCCATATCCTCGCAGCCGGATAAATCCTTGTCACGCTGAATGAATGAATAATATGAACGGTCGTTTTCTACCTGCGTGATGATGCGGTGCATCATGGAAACTGTTTCAGCAGGATAGCTGCCGGTTGCGGTTTCGGCTGAAAGCATTACGGTATCGGCGCCGTCATAAACAGCGGTTGCCACGTCAGAAACTTCGGCTCTGGTCGGAGTAGGGTTGTTAATCATAGATTCCAGCATTTGAGTTGCCACAATTACCGGACGCGCATATTTACGGCAGGTTTTGACAATGCGTTTTTGCAGCACCGGCACAGTTTGAATCGGACATTCAACACCCAAGTCGCCGCGGGCAACCATAATGCCGTCAGACTCTTTGATGATGTCGTCAAGTTCTGTAATAGCGCTTGGTTTTTCCAGTTTAGAAATTATCCAAGCCTTGTTGCCGATAAGTTTGCGCGCCATGCGCACATCTTCAACGCTTTGTACAAAGGAAAGGCAAACCCAATCTACACCCAAAGAAAGAGCAAACTGCAAATCTACTTTGTCCTTTTCGGTAATGGCGGAAATCGGCAATTTTACATTTGGCAGGTTGACACCTTTATGCGCAGACAAATAACCGCCGACAATAACTTCGGTTTCCATTCTGTAACCGTCTTTTTTGATAACTTTCAGTTCAATGTTGCCATCGTTAAGCAGCAGCATATCGCCAGCTTTTACAGCTTCAAAAATTTCTTTATGCGGCAGCATAACACGAGTTTCATTACCAGGCTTTTCATCCATATCCAAAACAAAGGTGCTGCCGTTTTTGAGCAAAACTTTATCGGTTTTGAAAGTGCCGACGCGCAGTTTTGGACCTTGCATATCGGCAATAACCGTTAGGTGGCGCTTATATTTTTCAGCCAGCTTGCGCACTGTTTGATAGCGTTCGGCATGTTCTTCGTGCGTGCCGTGGCTAAAGTTGAAACGGAAAGCGTCAACACCGGATTGCACCAGCTTTTCAAGCATTTCTTCCGAAGCTGTTGCCGGACCGACGGTGGCTAAAATTTTTGTATGTGTATCAATAGGCATTATTTTTTTCCTTATAATGTTAATTCTAATAATCTATAAGTCAATATAGGTTAAAAACTTGTTAGTTTAAAGATAATTTTTAGATAAAAATTCCACTTGTCAAAATAAATTTTGTTTGCTACAAACACTAAAGACAAATTTTTTTAAGGAGAAAAACAATGGCAGAAGAAAATGTAACTGCAGAAGTCGGCGGAGTTGCCGTAGATCGTTTACGTTCGCTGATTGAACGTATTGAACGCTTGGAAGAAGAAAAGAAAGGGATTCAAAGTGATATCCGCGATATTTTTGCCGAAGCAAAATCTGCAGGTTTTGATGTGAAAGCTATGCGCACCGTTTTGAAACTGCGCAAAATGAACGCCGCCGACCGCGACGAGCAGGAATTGGTGGTTGATACCTACCGTAAAGCTTTGGATATTTAAGCATTTCCAGTTTTTAATTAAGGCGTCTCTTTTTAGAGGCGTTTTTTTGCACAAAAAATATTGACAAAAAAATATTTTCTGATATAAATAAGAGCAGTTGAATTTGAAAAATATAAGATAATTGAAAGATTTTACCTTGACAGAAAAATTTTTTTATGTAAACTCCAAAACGTTTTATAAGGAAATGTAATGACTGCAAACATTAAAAACATAGCACACCGTTTGCGTAGACGCTTAATGCGACGATGACTTTGGCTTATATTTAAGAAAAAGTTTGTCGCAAGGTTTGGGGTGTCTCAAATCTTTTTTTTAATGAAAAATTTGAAAGTTATTACCATGAATAAAAAACAATTAAGCGTGAAAAAATTAAATGAAAATAATTTGCAAGATGTAATGTCTTTGCAGCAAAAAATTATTGACGGTCTGCACCCTGATGAAAAGCATTTTATTTTACACCGTACCGAAAAAGACTATTTGAAATCGCTTAACGGCGAAAGCTCGCATATGCTGGGGGTGTTTGACCAGGACACCTTGATTGCGCAAGTGGTTTATCATATGCCGGAAAATGATGAACCAAGGGATATGCTGGAATTTAAGTCCAACACTCCGAATGAAGATTTGGTGATTTATGAGGCTATTTTGGTTGATCCGGATTACCGCGGTTCTAGTTTGATGAAACGTATGCTGAACTATATTGAAGGGCACGCGCTTGATAATGGCAGAAAACACTCCATTATTCAAATTGCCGTTGATAATCCGGCAAGCTGGATAAACGCTCTGCATCATGGTATGTCTATTACTAAAGTGGACTTAGACCCGTCCGATGGCGCCAAAGTGATTTATTTGGAAAAAAATATTCATCAGCAAGAGCAAAAAACTCCGCTGCTGCAAGATAATAACAAAACCTACACCATGTATTTGGGTGAGAATATTCATAAAAAAATTCCAAGTCTGTTTATGAAAATGCAATATCTTATCAGCAAAGGCTATCGAGGAGTAAGCTTGAACAAAGAAACGCAAAGCCTGATTTGGCAAAAACAAGAAAAAATCCGCACACTGGATTATGTGATGCAACAAAAGAAAAGCAGAGCCTTATAAGCCCTGCTTTTTTGTACCGAAATAATACCATTCTGTACCGATTTCAGCTGAATGATTCGGTAAAAGAATATAGCCGTCGGCAGGTGCATATAAAATTTTTCCTGTGTCATAAACTGCGATGTTTTCACCGGCGGATACGGCGTCTAAATGCTTATAGTTCTGGCATAGCTTTCCAGCATGTTTTTTTATCACATAACTATGCATTTGAATATGTGTTTTTTGCGGTTTGGGAGTAACTTCTCCGTCAATCATTCCATAAACTTTCAGCGCGCTGATAATGGCGTTATAGGCAATCTCCTGCGCCGCCGGCTCTTTGTGATATCCGCACTCCAGCGTGGTGCCGGTGTTGCCGCAAAAATGAGCGTAACCCTCCGTTGAAAAGTCGGTGATTTCGCCCTGCGCCGCATACATCGCCGGCCACCCCTCTAACACATAATCAACATCAAGCGCGTTTATCAGCGGCGTGTTATATTCATCGGCATAATCGCAAAAAGCAAAAGGCACATCGCCTTGGCAATGGGTGGAATGTAAATCTAAAAGCATACGGTTTTCTTGAATAAGCGGGCAAATTTCATTAGCCAAACGCTGTTCGTAGCTTTGCGGATTTTGATGTATTTTCATCACACGATTTAAGTTTTCATCAATAGAGCGCACATCTTTTTTATACGCCTCGGGATTGCAGACCGGCACTATGGTCAACCGCCCGTTTTTAAGTTTGATTTTTCCTTGTTTTATTTCAGAAACGACCCTATTTCCTGCTTTGATTCCAGCGGTTTCGTTGCCGTGAACGCCGCCCAAAATCAACAGATTCAGCCCTTTGTTTTCACCGGTAAAAACATATTTTTCAATCAAACTCATTTTAGCCTCCGTTTCTGGGCTAAAGTTTAATCTCAGACCGACAATTGTCAAGTTTTTCTTGCATAGTCGCATTTATTCCGCTACAATCAGAAAAAAATTGGAGAAATATTATGTCTTTTTTTACTATGAAATCAGAGTTGAATAATCTCAAACAAAAAGCCTATAAAGAAACTGATTTCAGCGAAAACCCCGGATATTTCGGTTCTATCGGCGGATTTTTCACCAGCATAACCGCTTCCTTGCGCTTTGTTTTGACCGAAAAAGAAAACATTGTGTTTGCCTTGCTGCAATGGGCGTCGATTGCTGTGGTCTATTTCATCTGGGTGCAGGTGCTGGATTGGATTCCGGAAGAAATTTGGAAAAATGATACAGACAACGCCGCCGCCAATTGGATTTTGCTTATTTGGTCGCTGGTCTGCGTTGGACTTGCCGCCCTTCCAATCGGAATTTTAACCGCCTGCATGAACGCGTCTTGCCTGCTGCGTTTTCAAAACAAAGAGTCTACTTTTACCGACTGCATTAAAGTCGCTTTCAACCGCGCCGGCACGCTTTGGATTTTTTCATGGATAGACGGCTGGTGGACAGTTAAACGAATTTTGGAAAGATTGCCGAAAAAGAACGACCGCACGCCGCGCGCCGTAAAAATTGAACGGGAGATAATTTATCAGCTCTGGAAAATGATTAGCCTCGGTTTTATTCCGGCGCTCATATACGGACGCAGCTTCAAAGATGCCTGCAAAGATTCCCTGCTTTTGCTGAAAAAACGCTTTTTACCGCTGATTAAACTGCGCCTTGGCTATTCGCTTGTTTGCTGGATAATCGGTATCGGCTGCTATGTCGGAGTAATTTTCTTCTTTTCATGTCTTGCCGAATTACCGGATGAATATGATGTATATGCTTGGTATTTTTACGCCGGATTTCCTTTGATTATTGCTTTGCTTACTATAATTGTCTTGTTCCGTCCGCTGTATATTATATCCGCCTGCCGCATCTATATAAATTATGCCTGCGATGAGGGAATACAGCCGAATTTACCGAAAAAATCGTCAGCGGTAGGAAATATATTGGTGATTTTTATGCTGTTGACCTTGGCTATTTGCTTTGTATTGTTTTTTCATCAGCAGCTAGGTATAGACAAGCTGCTTGCTGTAAAATGAAAAAAAACGCAGTGCCTTGCTCTGACACTGCGTTTTTTTGTTTATGTTTTTAGCAAATGAAAGGTCCAAATTAGTAATCCTATCCAACCGAAAAAGACGGTTACAAAGATTAACAAAAATCGAACCCACTTGCGAATGACTACGACTCGGAGTAATTGGGTGATTTGATAAGTTCCGGCGGTAACACCAAGCAGAACCCATAACCATAAAAAAATATAAAGGATAGTCATAGCTATATTATTTTTTACCAAACCACGTTATAGATAATAACTGGTCGACACTCGTATATACCCATGCGGTATACTTGGGAATGCACCAAGATGCACAGTCCAATCAGCGTAATCATAATGACAGCGAATACAAGCAAAGCAAGAACTGTTTTACTTTCTACAGGCTGACCACTCTTTTTGTGATTGTAACTTATAAAAAAGTAGATACAGCCGGCAAGCAGTGCAATGATTACTATAAATCGTATAAAAAAATCAATAAACATATGCTATAGTTTAAAAAGTTAATAATTTGCAACATAATATAAATATGGAATAAGTATACGTCTGTTTTTGACAAAAAGTCAACAAAAAAGTGGAGGGCGAATTAAAAAATAGATAGGACAAGTTAAAATGAGGTGCGGGGTTTAAAGACAAAGAGGGGAAAATGCGGCGGAAATTGAAAAATGTGATTAAAAAATGTGACTGAATTGGCTTCGCCGCCACGGCGTTCATTCGCTATCGCTCACCGGCGTACTCCCGTCCGCCTCTCGTCCTTGTCGAACAGCTTTTCGCTGATTCTCATTCTCACTCCAAAGCCAAAAAAAGCCCATCTTGCGATGAGCTTTTTTGTTGGTCGGAGTGACTGAATTCGAATCAGCGACCTCTACGTCCCGAACGTAGCGTTCTACCAGGCTGAACTACACTCCGTCATTGACGAGTATCTTTTTAATACATTTTTTTTATATTGCAACAAAAATCTGCAGTTTGTGCAAAAAAATGTGAAAGTTTTTACACTTTCACATTTTCAGCTTGTTATTCTGCAAAATTTATTGAGCGGAAGAATCCGTGTTTTCAGTCTTATTCAGCTGTTCTTTCAGATTCAGGTTATTTTCATAAGTGTTTTGCAGTTTATCAAACACTTCAAGCTGTTCTGGAGTTAAAATCTTTTTGAATTTTTCTAAGTTTTTGTTTTCTAAAGATTTAATTTGCTCTTTTAATTGTTCGATATTTTGCATTAACTGCATTTGCCGTAAACGACCTTCTTCGCTGATTTCTTTAGCGGCGTCCAGCTGAGATGTTTGTAAATTCAAAGCCTTGGCATATTCGCTGAGCTGAACTTGATTTTTAGCAAGCTGCTGCAAAGCTTCAGCGTTAGCAGCAGGTTCTTCAATGGTGTTTTCTTTTTCTAACAAAACAGGAGCTTCTGACGATTCGGCTGGCTGAACTTCATCGCTTGTAACTTCAACTGCAACCGCAGCATCGGCAGCTGCGTCAGGAATTTCCTCAACAGTTTCAATAACTTCTTCTGCAGTATCAACAACCGGTTCATCTAAACCAAAATCCGTAGTTTCTTCATTTCCTTCGGCAAAAGAAGGATTAGCGATTAATAGCAAGCTCAAAAAGATTGTAAAAAATTTTATATTCATAACTGTGTCCTTTGTTATTTTTTTGTGAATAGTAAACTTATTTTATAAATTTAGCAAGTTTAAATACCGCCGTAGTTACGCATTCTTTTACGCGATGGTTTTTTGCCGTCGGCGGCTTTTTCAAAGTCTGGATTTCCCTTGTTTTCACGGGCTTGAATCTTGTCAAATTTTATTTGTTGTTTTTCATTCAGCAACATTCTGACTTTGGCATCATCTTCTTTGTGAATATTGGCAATTTCGCGGTGCAAAGTATCTATTTGCTGCATTAGTGATTTGATTTTTTCGTGGCTTTGGTCATAAATTTCTTTAAGCTGTATTTTTTGTTCTTTGCTTAAATCAAGTTCTTTGCTCCAGTTTATGGGGAAGTCAGCAGCAAAATTCTTTTTTGCCTCGGCAGCTCCGCAGGAAAACAGGCAAACAGCCAAAACCGCGGCTATAAAATATTTGTTCATTGTCATCTCCTTTTTTGCTAAAGTAACATATAAATCTTACTAAATTGTTCATATTTTTTGAAAAAATCTCTTTAGGTATTATATACATTGTGCAAGGGAGAAAAATATGGGTTCAAAATTAGTCGGTTATACGCTGGCGGTTGCGGCGGTGTTTTTATGGAGCTTGAATTATATATATGCAAAATTGCTGCTGAATTTTACGCCGATGCAAATTTCATTTATCCGTTGGCTTTTGGCAATGATTTTCTTTTTGCCGTTTACGGTTAAAAGCCTGTGGGTTTATCGCCGCCTGCTGTGGCAAAATTTGGAATATGTCGTGATAATGGGGCTTAGCGGGTTAGCCTTGGTAAATGTCTGCGTTTATTATGCCGGACATACCGCCAATGCCATCGATATGTCGCTGATAGCCACGCTCGGACCGCTTTTGATTATTGTTTTGGGCAGCGTGCTGCAGCATAAAATGCCATCGTTTCGAGTAATTAGCGGAATTATATTGGCTTTTGTCGGAGTGCTGGCGGTGATTTTGCATGGAGATTTTGACAATCTGCGCAATTTTGATTTTGTCAGCGGGGATTTATGGATGCTGGGCACGGCGATAATGTTTGCAACTTATTCTCTATGTCAGCGGCGCTTGCCTTCTAAACTGCCGGCATTGACAACTTTAAGCGCGGCGATTGTGGTGGCGGTTTTATTCTGCACTCCGGCTTTTTTGTGGCAGTTGCAAGATGAGCCTTTGCCGGAGCCGGATAAAAAAGAAGCAATTATTTTATTAGTTATCGGATTTTTAAATTCCGGTTTTGCCTATTTATGGTGGGATATGGCAATTAAAAAAATCGGACTTGTCCGCACTGGTATAATTTATTATCTGCTGCCGGTATTCGGCTGTGTTTCGGCGTATGTGGTTTTAGATGAAAAACTTTATACTTCGCAAATTTACGGAGCTTTGCTGGTGGTTATCGGTATCATTTTGGCGGCAATACCTGTGCCAAAACGTAATTTAACTTTGCCGACTCTAAAATAAAACTTGCAGAAATCTTTGTTTTTGCTATAACATACGCAAAAAAGGAGAAGATATGCGAATATTTTATTGCGGAGATGTAGTTGCCCGTCCGGGGCGTGAAGTGGTGTTAAAAAACTTAGCAAAAATCCGTGAGGATTATAAAACCGATGTGATTATTGTTAATGTGGAAAATGCCGCCCATGGTTTTGGCGTAACCCCAGGAATATGCCGTGATTTTTTAGATAAAGGCGCCGATGTTTTGGTTACCGGCAACCATTTTTTGAATCAGCGCGATATTGTTCCATATCTTAATGACTGCAAGGTGATTATTCGTCCGGCGAATATTCCGGCAGAAAACGTCGGGCACGGCTCTGTGGTTTTTGAACTGCCGGACGGACGCCGTATTTTGGTGGTTCAAGTGCTGGGGCGTTTATATATGGAAGCGGTTGACTGTCCAGTCCAAACCATTGATAATATCCTTAAAAACTATACCTTAGGCAAAAATATTGACGCGGTTTTTGTGGATATTCACGCTGAGGCAACTTCAGAAAAATTGGCTCTAGGATATTATCTTGACGGCAGAGTAAGTGTTGTTGCCGGCACGCATACCCACGTTCCGACAGCCGATTACAGAGTGCTGCCGAATGGAACGGCGTATATTACCGATGTGGGAATGTGTGGCTGCTATAATTCCGTTTTGGGGTTTGATATTGCCGCGCCGATTAACCGTTTGTGCCGGCGCTATGTCAGCGACAGGCTGACTCCGGCAACAGGCGAGGGAACGCTTTACGGAATTTTGGCAGAAACTGACGATAAAACCGGTTTAGCAAAAAGCATTAGGCAAATTATCTTAAATTAAAATTCCGCTTTGTAAATCAGACCATCAACATTCAGCCCGTTTTCTTTCCGCAAAACCAGCGGATAGCTTTTTATGGCGGTGTATCCGGCTTGTTTTAGCAAATTTTCAACATACTGCGGGTTATGTTTATAGCGTCCGTTCGGCTGAATTTTATAATTTTCCGCCTGCAAGTCGATTTCTATTGAAAATATAATCGGAGCATGGCTTGCGGCATTCAGCAAAGGCTGTAAGTCGCCGAAATAGCAGAAAACATCTGCGGCAATAATGGTAGAAAATTCATTTTTATGCTGCTGTAAATAGGTTAAAGCGTCGGCTTGCTCTAAAGTTTTATACGCATTTTTAGCTTTGGCTTTTTCAAGCATGGCAGCGGATAAATCTATTCCGTAAAAAGTGTTGGCGGAAGTTTTAAGTTGGGCACCGGCTAATCCTGTTCCACAGCCCAAGTCGAGAATTTTTCCGGTTAAATTCGGGGCGATTTCCGCTATTTTATTGACCACGGCATAACCGATGTTTTGCAAAGTTTGCTCATAGCTTTCGGCAAATCCGTCAAACAGCAGCCGATTATATTCGCTTTCATTGTCGGCGATTTTGCCGTTAAGCGATGCCCATAAATGTTTTGCCACAACATTTTCAGGCATTTTATTATACCAGTTTTCGGCAATTTTCAGAGCTTTTTCAGGTGCTTTTGCATAGAATAAAATGATTGTTTCGGCAATATTTAAGCTCCAATCCGTGTGCTGCGGCGCCAAATAAAAGGCATTAAACATTAGAGCCAGTACCTGTTCATATTCTTCTAAAGTTTTAAGAATTATCGCCAAATTATAGCTTAGCTCCGGCTGCTCCGGAGCCAAACGCACCGCCGCGCGGTATTCTTCCAAAGCTTCTAAGGTGCGCTTGCGCTTGCACAGCATATTGGCATAGTTGGCGTGGGTCTGTACATTATCAGGATTTAATTCCGCGGCTTTTTTATAGTATTTTTCCGCTTCGGTATAGTTTTCTTTTTCGGCTTCTAAATCTGCAATGTGCAAAGCGGCTGCGGCGTTGTGCGGATTAAGCTGTAAAGCGGCATAAAAAACAGGCAGGGCGCTGTTGTTTTGGCGCAAGGCAAGCAATGTTTCGCCAAGAAGAACTTTTATTTCATCAGATTTTTGCAAATTATCGGCTTGCTGCAAATAGGAAAAAGCTTCAGAATATTTTTGTTTGCTGAAGTTACGCCGTCCCAAATAATAAAAAGAACGCGCGTCCTGCGGATTTTGCTGCGCCAGTTTTTGCAAAGCGGATTCATCGTTTTGAATTTCGGCTAAATTTACGGCAGCATCAGAATAATTGTTATCAATTTTCAAGGCATTTTGAAAAGCCTCAATGGCTTCATCATTACGTTCAAGCTGCCAATAGGTGTTGCCCAAGCATAAAAAAGCCTCTTTCAAATCGGGCTTGAGCTCTAAAACTTTTTTATAGGATTCTATTGCTTCAATAGGACGCCCAATGGCAGAAAGCGATATTCCCAAATTGAAAAAAATCGGAAAATGCTTGGGGGCAGCTGCGGCGGCGCGGTAAAAGTAACTGACGGCTTCGCTGTGCAGCCCTTTGGTTTGGGCAATCAGTCCCAGCAGGTTCAAAACATCGGCGTTGTCCGGAGTTGTTTCCAAAATTTGCCGATAGAGCTGTTCAGCTTCGTTTAAAGCTCCGTTTTGCTGCAATTCAACCGCTTTTTGAAACATCAAATTATATGACATTGCTATCTCCTTAACGGCTGATTGTATAATAATTTTGCAAAAAATCCAGTGCTATTTGCATTTTTTGCTTGAAAATACAGATTTTTTGCGTTATTTTAACACCACTTCCGAGAATGTAGATTGTGTAAATTCGCAATCTCGTTTCCGCATTTGGGCGAGAAACTATCGGGACAATAATGTAAACAAAAATAAAGGATTTAAACTTATGAAAAGTATTGTTGCTGCTAAAAAGAAAAACAGCCGCCGTTATGGCGAAAACCTTTGGGGTGATGCAAACAGCCCGTTCAACAAACGTTCTTATGGTCCTGGTCAACATGGTCAAAGAAAGAAAAAAGTTACTGACTACGGCGAACAATTAAACGCTAAACAAAAATTGAAAGTTTACTACGGTAATATTTCTGAAAAACAGTTTGGCAAATATTATGCCGAAGCAATCCGCCGTTCTGGCGATGCTGCTGAAAACTTGATTGGTTTGTTGGAATCTCGTTTGGATAACTTAGTATATAAAGCTAAATTTGTTCCAACCGTATTTGCTGCCCGTCAGTTTGTTAACCACGGTCATGTTACTGTTAACGGCAAAAAAGTAAACATCCCTTCTTATCAAGTTAAAGCTGGAGATGTTATTGAAGTTCGTGAAAAATCAAAAGGTTTGGCTTTGGTAGCTGCTGCTATTGAATCTCAAACTCGCGATTTCCCTGGTTATTTGGAAGTAGATTCTAAAAAACTTACTGCAAAATATACATTTGTACCTAAGTTTGATGATGTTCCATACGCTGCTATGATGGAACCAAATCTGGTTATCGAATACTACTCAAGATAATTTGGTTTATATCGAATTTTGCAAGCCTGCCTTTTGGCAGGCTTTTTGTATGGATAAATGTAAATAACAAAAATATCAAAAAAATCTAGGCTAAGAGGTTGACAAGAAAAATAAACAGCGATAACGTATAGGCATTAAACCTATAATTATAAATTTATTATGGCTAGCGTTGTTTCTGTTATCGAGTCCATAGGAGGTCTTGGTATCCTATTTGTTTTTGGAGTATTCTCTATGTGGTATCAATTTAATAAACATAGAGCGGATATTCAACAGAGTTTGTGATTGAGCGTTTTTATAAAAAAAAGACGAGGCTTTTTGATTGATAATCAAAACCCTCGTTTTTTTATGCGTAAATAATCAAAACTATGTAAAACTACAACTTTTGTAGTCTTAAAATGACAAAAGCTGCAGTTTTAGTAAAATTGTAATGTGTAGGTGACAAAAATTATAAACATTATAAATATAGCAAAACCTGTGCAAAAGTTACTGAAAATGTGTATTTTTGTTTACTTTTTGTTAAGATATAATTGTTTTAAAGTATTTTTAAAAAGGACTAAATATGAAAAAAATATTCATTGCTGCTGCGTTAGCTTTATCTTTAGCGGCATGCAGTACTCAAAAATTTGAATTAGACACTGCGGCACA
>CAVEOB010000014.1:0-9095 GCA_963617265.1 Mediterraneibacter gnavus | reverse complement strand
CGATTCATTTTTGAATGGATTATTTAGCGTTATAACTTGGGGTATTTATTCACCAAGAGATTACGCTATTTATTGCAAAAATTAGTTTTAATATTTAAAGGAGCGTAAAATGAAAAAATTTTTAGGCACAATGGCAGTTTTATCTGTTGTATGTTTAGCCGGTACCGCTCATGCTGTTGACAGCACCGGCGGCTGCGGTTTGGGTTCTATGGCTTGGCGTGGTCAAAGCGGTATAATTCCTCAGTCTTTGGCTATGACCACCAACTCTTGGTTTTCTAACACCATCGGTGTGACAATGGGAACTTCCGGCTGTGATCCTAACGGTCGTGTAACCGGCGGTACAGGTCGTATGACTTTGGCATTTTTGCAAGACAATATGGAACAATTTGCTATGGACGCAGCTGCAGGACGCGGCGAAACCATTGAGACTTTGGCTGGTATCTTAGATGTAGACAGCGAAACTTTGGGCAAAGAAGTTCAACAGAAATTTGCTTATATTTTCCCTAATGATAATGTAGAAGCTGCCGATGTAGCTTTGAAAGTTATGGAAATTGCCAGGGCTTAATTGCTGAAATAAGGGAGAGCCGCTCTGTTGCCGAAAATGTTTTTTTTAAGGTAAAGAGCGGCTTTTTTATTTGTGTATGCGAAATATTCTGATTTTTTTGAGTGCTTTATTATGGTGCGGCGTGGCAGTGGCGGCGGAAAGTCCGGCGTATGACACGGCGTGGCTGAAGTTGCTGCATTATCATAAAACACTTAATGGTTATCAAGGTTTGGTGGAAAATCAGGAGTTTTATATCAGTCCTGACGGGCGCAGCAATCCACAAGAAGAGTTTTCTGCTGAAGTGGCAACTTTTGCTGAAGGTGAAGATAAGTGTCGCTTTCCGGCACGGTTTAACTATTTGAAACAGCTTGGAAAAGTGCAGGGCGATTTGGAAGACTGCACAGAATATCAGCAATTTATGCATGATGTGCGTCCGAGCGGTATCACTATTTTGTTTACAAACGCATATATGAGTAATCCAGCATCGCTGTTCGGGCATACTTTGGTGCGTATCGACACAGCGCGCAAAGGTACGCAGATGCTGGCACATGGTTCAAATTTTGGGGCGGATTCTGGAACTGAATACGGAGTGATGTTCGCGCTGAAAGGTTTGTTTGGCGGCTACCTCGGAGTATATAGCGTCAGTCCGTATTGGGAAATTATAAACACCTATAATAATATAGAAAATAGAGATATTTGGGAATATAATCTTAATCTAACAGATGAAGAAAAGCGGAAGTTTGTAGACCATCTTTATGAAATGCGGCAAGCTAAAATCCGCTACTATTTTTTGAGTAAAAATTGCTCATATATGATTTTAGAATTGCTGGAGGCGGTGCGTCCGAGTTTGGAATTGACTAAGCAATATCCGGCGTGGGTGATTCCGTTAGATACGCTTAAAACTATCAATAACGAGCCGAATTTGGTTAAGTCGCAAAACTATCGTCCGGCGCGTTATACGCAGATTCAAAATTTGTTAAAGGCAATGAATGACAAGCAGTATCAGGCGTTTTTGCAGGGTGTAGAAGAGTATGATTTTACAGCAGAAAATTTAACTGATGCGGAAAAATCAGAGGTTTATGAGGCGGTTTATCAGTATTTTCAATATGAGTACACTGCTGGAAATATGCCGCTGCAAGAATATCGTAAAGCCAGTTTTGGTGTGTTGCGCAAGCGCAGCACTCTGCCGATTGTGGAAAAGGCTGATCCGGTTGGAGAAAATCCGGCTTTGTCGCACGATTCTATGCAAATATCATTCAGCGGCGGCGAGGAACGCCATAAAAGCTTTGAAGAAGTGGAAATCCGTCCGGCTTATACCGCTTTGACCGACAGCAGTTTCGGGTTGGTTAAAGGGGCGGAAATCAGTGTGCTGTCCAGCAAATGGCGCTATTATAACCAATCTCACAAAGCAGTTTTGCAGAACTTTGCGCCGATAAAAATTAAATCCTTAGTGCCGGCAGGTAGAGTTTTTGACCCGATTTCCTACGCTGTCGGCGCGGAAATTAAACGCGACTACAATCCGCAGAATTATGATGAAGGCTATGTCGGTTATGGTTACGGCGGCGTTGGCAAAACCATTGCTTTGCCAGCAGATATTTGGCTTTATGGCTTACTGAAAATAAACGGTGCGTACGGCGGCTTTATTCCGCATAACAGCTGGGGCGGATTGGCTCCTGAAATCGGTGTTTTGAAAGACTTTGGCGCGGTGCGGCTGCATCTTAACGCCGAAAAAACTTTAGCAACCCGCAAATTCGGCGACAGGCTGATTTATAAAGCCGCCGCATCGCTAGGTTTGACCGATAATTTATCGTTGGAAATCGGCTATGAGGGCAGCCATAATATCGGTCGTAACAGTGAAAGCTGGCAGCTTTGGCTGCGGCAAAGTTTTTAAAGATAAGAAACTATAGAAAATGGCAGAGCAAAAACAACATTATAAGAGTATAATTATTGGCGGCGGCGCGTCCGGTTTGATGTGTGCCGCGCAGATTGCCGAGGCGGGCAGCGTGCTGATATTAGAAAAACAACCGCAAACTGCCTCAAAAGTTAAAATATCAGGTGGCGGAAATTGTAATTTTACGAATTTAGGCGCGGTTTCTGGCAATTATCTTTGTTCTAACAAACATTTTGTTAAATCGGCATTAGCCCGCTTTACGCCGCAGGATATTATAAAAATTTTGCAGCAGCATCATCTTAAATTTGAAGAACGGCAAAATCAGCAAATGTTTGCCTTTAGCGCCGCCGATGTTGCTGGAATGCTGTTAAAAAGATGTTTGGAAAAACGGGTGAAAATTCAAACAAACTGCCAAATAAGCGGTATTGTCAAACATAATGAACCTTTTGTTATTACGACAAATTTCGGCAATTTTACTTGCGATAATTTGATTGTTGCAACCGGAGGTGTGTCCTATCCCAAAATAGGTGCTACGGATTTGGGGTATAGAATAGCCAAACAGTTCGGGCATAAAATTATTCCGGCGCGTCCGGCTTTGGTTGGTCTAACAGCGCAATCGGAACTGCGGAATTTTTGCTCGGATTTAGCAGGTGTTTCTGTGCCGGTTATTATAAATATCGACAAGCAGAAAATCTGCCGCGATTTATTGTTTACGCATGTGGGGATTTCCGGTCCGGCTGTTTTAAATGCTTCGCTGTATTGGCAGAGCGGCAAAACGTTTTATATAGACTTTTTAAATGGTCAGACTTTGAGCAGCTTGCTGGAAAATCAGGCGAAAAAGTCGGTTAGTCAGATAGTCAGCAAGGTTTTGCCAACTAACTTAGCAAAAAAGCTGGTAGGAAATTTGGATTGCCAAATTGAAAATTTAAGCAATAAAAACAAACAGATATTAAATGATAGATTGACACGCTTTGCTTTTACTCCGCAAAAGACGATGGGATTTGATCGGGCAGAAGTTACGGCGGGCGGCGTAGATGTTAGTCAAATTTCATCGCAAACTATGGAAAGCAAACTTTGTCCGCATTTGTTTTTTATCGGCGAGGTTTTAGATGTTACCGGCGAGCTCGGCGGTTTTAATCTGCAATGGGCATGGGCATCGGCAAACGCCGTGAAAATTTATTAAATAATAGAAAGCAATATTTGAAAACGGATACAAAAAAAGAGGTCAAAAGACCTCTTTTTTAACGAAAGCTACCGAATTTATTTTTCAGCAATCATAGCCAAAGCTTTGTCGGTATATTCTTTCATAATTTCGGCGCTGGATTTTAATTTTGCGCGTTCTTCATCAGAAAGTTTTGGAGAAATAACGTGGAATATACCTTTTTTATTGATAACTGTCGGCAAAGACAAGCTTACGCCTTTAACGCCTTCAATGTCATCGTGGTGAGAAGACACAGTCAAAATAGCGTATTCGTTGTTGTTGATGGCGCGGCAAATCTGAGTCAAAGCGCCGGCGATACCATAGAAAGTTGCGCCTTTACCGTCAATAATTTTGTAAGCTGCGTTAACAACGCCGTCTCTGATTTCGGCTTTTTTAGCATCGTCCAAAACTTTGTTTACGCTGGCGGCGTATTCGTCCAAAGACAAAGTTCCGGCTTCGGCGTTAGACCAAATCAAAACTTCGCTGTCGCCGTGCTCGCCGATAACGTCGGCGTGAACGGATTTTGTGGAAACACCCAAGTAAAAGGCCAACAAGGTTCTGAAACGGGAAGTATCCAAAACCGTACCGCTGCCGATAACGCGTTCTTTAGGAAAACCAGAAAGTTTGCGGGCAACTTCGGTCATAATGTCCGCCGGATTAGCGGTGATAAGCAAAATTGAATCCGGAGCATATTTAGCAACCTGCGGAATGATGCTTTCAAAAATTTTAACGTTGCGTCCCAAAAGGTCAATGCGGGTTTCGCCTGGCTTTTGATTTGCGCCGGCGGTAACGATAACAATTTCGCAGCCGTCCAAATCTTCATAAGTTCCGGCTTTGATTTTTCCGGCATGACCAAACGGAGCAGCGTGAGCAATATCCATAGCTTCTGCCTGAGCTTTTTTCTCATTCATATCAATCAATACAACTTTGTGGGCAACGCCAGTCATCATCAAAGAAAATGCCGCAGCACTTCCAACAGAACCGGCACCGATAATACCAACTTTCATGTTTTATCTCCAATTAAAAATATGTTCAAAAATTCATTTACTTATATAGCTATCTTTATAGCTAAATTGCAATACCTTTTTTTAGTTTTTTGCAATTTTTTTTACATAAAAAACAGGGTTGACAGTTCAGACGAAAGTTTATATAGAAAAAGTTATGAAAAATGCAGAAAAAATGATAAAAACTAACGCTATGCGGATTGTGGAAACCGCTAAGATTCCGTATAAAGTATATGAATATGAAGTAACGGACGGCGTGGACGCTAAAAGTGTGGCACAATATTTGCAAAAGCCGGAAGAGCAGGTGTTTAAAACTTTGGTAACGCAAGCGCCGACCGACCAGCACAGCTTTACGCATTTTGTGTTTGTGATTCCGGCAAACGCCGAGCTCAGCGTGAAAAAAGCTGCGCACGCCGCTGGTGTTAAAAACTTAGAAATGCTGCCGCTGAAAAAACTTTTGCCGCTGACCGGCTATGTGCACGGCGGCTGCTCGCCGTTGGGAATGAAAAAACAATTTCCGGTTTTTATTGATGAAACGGCGATGTTGTTTGACACGTTTTGCCTTTCGGGCGGAAAAATCGGCGTGACTTTGGAGTTGAACGCCGAAGCCTTGGCGGCGGCAATCGGAGCCAAATTTGCCGATTTAACGCTGTAAATGTATAAAAATTTCCTTGCTACTTTAAAAGTCGGTTGTATTATGTACAATATAAAGCAACAAATATAAAAGGAGCAGCTTATGAAATATTTACTGATAGCTTGTTTATTGCTGCTGCTGTCGGCGCAGGCGTTTGGCTGGGGCGAGGTAAACAGTCAGCGCACCAATAGCCTTGGAGAAACCGAATATCGCAACAATATGGGGCAATTGGTTGGAACGTCTCGGCAAAACAGTCTTGGTGAAACCGAATACCGCAATAATATGGGACAACTGCAGGGAACTGCTCATCAAAACAGCTTGGGTGAAACCGAATACCGCAACAATATGGGGCAGCTGGTCGGCACGGCAAAAGAAAACAGCTTGGGCGATACTGAATACCGTGACAATAGCGGACAGCTGAAGAAAACATCTCGCCAAAACGGTTTGGGCGAAACAATTTATTATAATTACTAGGAGATTTTTTATGAATGAAATTTTACGTTTGGCAATGGAGCAGGCGCGCAAGACCATGAATGAAAATATCGGCGGTCCGTTTGGGGCGGCAGTGATTGCGGAAAACGGCGAAATTTTAGCCATTGCTTCAAATTCGGTTCTGCGCGACAACGATCCGACGGCACATGCGGAAGTAAACGCTATCCGCGCCGCCTGCAAAAAAGCCAGCAGCTATGATTTAAGCGGCTGCGTGCTGTATACCACGGCTTATCCATGCCCGATGTGTCTTTCTGCCATTATTTGGGCGAACATAAAAAAAGTATATTTCGGCTGCCGTCCCGAAGACGCAGAGCATATCGGCTTTAGAGACGATTTTATGTATCGCTTTATAGAAGCTAAATGCCGTGATAAATCGGTGCTGGATATGGCGGAATTGGATAGGGCTGATTGCTTGAAACTGTTTGAAGAATATCAGCAAAAAGCCAAAACAATTTATTAAGTATAAATTTCAACAAAAGGAATAAAAATGAAAGTGGGAATAATCGGAACCGGATATGTGGGGCTGCCAACCGGAGTCGGCTTGGCTGAGCTTGGCAATCAGGTGGTGTGCATAGACCGCGAGCCGAAAAAAATTGAAGCTTTGCAAGCCGGAAAATTGACGCTGTATGAAGACGGCTTGGAAGAGCTTTTTCAAAAAAACGTGAAAGCCGGCAGAATTAAATTCACCACTTCCATGAAAGAAGGCGTTTCTGATGCCGATGTGGTGCTGATTGCCGTGGGTACGCCGCCGCATCCGGTGACCAAAGAAGCGGATATGAAATATATTCACGCCGCGGCTACCGAACTGGCGGAATATTTGACCGGATACACGGTTGTTGCCACAAAATCAACCGTGCCGGTTGGAACCGGTGACGATGTGGAGGCTTTAATAGCCAAGAAAAATCCGTTTGCAGATTTTGATGTGATTTCTTTGCCGGAATTTTTGCGCGAAGGCTTTGCCGTGCATGACTTTTTTAATCCAGACAGAATAGTTGTGGGCGCTAACACGGAGCGGGCGTGCAATGTTATTAAAGATTTGTATAAGCCATTTGCGGGCAAAACTAATATGCTGTTTGTAAAACGCCGTTCCAGCGAAACCATAAAATATGCTTCCAACGCTTTTTTGGCGATGAAAATTCATTACATTAACGAAATGGCGGATTTTTGCGAAAAAACGGGAGCCGACATTAGCGAAGTTGCGCAAGGCATGGGGCTGGATAATCGTATCGGCAACCGCTTTTTGAACGCTGGTCCGGGGTATGGCGGCAGCTGTTTTCCGAAAGACACTATGGCAATGGCTTATATGGCGCGGCAAAATAATGTGGAAATGACGCTGATTAACGCGGCAATAGCCGGAAACGTTAAACGTAAGCAGCGTATGGCGGAGCGGATTTGGAATGAAGTGAAAGATTTGAAAAATCCAAAAATCGCGGTGCTGGGGTTGGCGTTTAAAAACGGCACAGACGACTGCCGCGAAAGTCCGGCGCTGGAAATTGTCGGCAATTTGCTGGAAAAAAACGCCGATATTATGGCATATGACCCTAAAGCTATGGGGACGGCGTGCCGTCTGTTGGGCGATAAAATCAGTTATGCCGACGACATGTACAGTTGTCTTAAAGGCGCTGATGTGCTGGCGGTTTTAACTGAATGGAACGAGTTTAAGACTCTGGATTTGAATTTGGCGGCAGATTTGATGCGGCATAAAAATATTGTAGACTGCCGCAATTTACTGAATGCCGAGCAGGCGTTGGCGCTGGGGTTCAAATATCAAGGCATCGGCAAAAAATTTGACAAGCCGGCGAAACCGCTGAAAAAAGCGGCGTAAGGCAGGCGGTGTTTTCTTGAGGCGATACATTAAAAAGTACCGCCTTTTTTAGTGAAAACACGTTTTTTTATATTGACAATAAAACGGCTTGGGAGTAGCACTCGCTTTGGAAAAAATCATAATCTGAAAACGAGGTTGAAATGAAAAGAAAAAATAGAGGAATTTTACTGGGAATTTGGGGGACTTGCTGCTATGGTATGAATCCGCTGTTTGCTTTGCCGTTGTTTGCTGCTGGCATAACTTCTAATTCCGTACTGTTTTACCGCTATGGGTTTGCGCTGATTATTTTTGGTTTGTGGCTGACGCTGCATAAAAAAATATCGCTGAAAATTTCTTGGCGCGAAGCTGGAGTCTTGATGCCGCTGGGCGTGGTGTTTGCCATTTCTTCATTAACCTTGTTTCAAAGCTATATCTACATTGGTGCTGGTATTGCCTCTACCATTTTGTTTATATATCCGATTATGGTGGCGCTGATGATGGCGATGTTCTTTCATGAAAAAATCTCGCTTAAAACCGTGGCGGCGATTGTTTTGACTACGGTCGGAATTGGCTTGTTTTATGAGGGCAAAGACGGACAGACTTTGAATTTGCTCGGGGTCGGTCTGGTGCTGATTTCGGCTTTGTCGTATGCGGTTTATATGGTGGCGCTTAAAAATGTGAAAATGCTGAAGCGCGTGCAATATTCCAAGCTGACGTTTTATGTGATGTTTTTTGGGCTGTTTGTGTTCTTTTTTGCCTCTAATTTTGGAATTGAACTGCAGCCGATAAACTCTTGGTTTATGCTGGTATGTTTGCTGGGTTCGGCGCTTATTCCAACCATTATATCTTTGGAAACCATGACGATTGCTATAAAGCTGATTGGTCCGACCTTGTCGGCTATTTTGGGCGCTTTAGAGCCGGTAACCGCTGTTTTTATTGGTGTTTTTGTGTTCGGCGAGCATTTGTCGGTGCGCATTGTTTGCGGAATTGTATTGATTTTGGCGGCAGTGTTGATGATTGTTTTGACCGGTGGCTCAAAGAAAATAAAAAAACATCAATAAGTGTAAAATAACTATAAGAATAGCTTGACTATAAAATTTTTGTTTGCTAATCTCTTTCTAAGATTTTGTGTGTTTAATTTTTAGAACAAGGACTTTAAAATGCGTAGAGTATTATTTGTGGTTTCTTTGCTTGTTGTTTTGAATCAAATAAAATCTGCTGAGGCTGTAAATGTTGATGATTGGGCTGGCTTTGTATGGGCTAGTGAGTTTTTTTCAGTGAATTTGACAGACAATATAACACAACCAGATAGTGGTTTATATTCCGGTGAATTTTCAAGAACTTTTAATAATAATTTGAATGGTAATGGATACACAATTCAAGGTGGAAACGGTGGTAAAATATTTTTTCAAATTAACGCTGATGAGAAGAAATTTGAAAATGTTACTTTCAAAGATTTCAATTCATTGAAAAACCAAGGTGGATTTTTTGTCTCTGGCGTTAAAGGGATAGAGTTTAATAAAGT
>CAVEOB010000013.1:33498-34293 GCA_963617265.1 Mediterraneibacter gnavus | reverse complement strand
TATTTCCTAAGTATCGATGCAAAGCTTCAATATATTTTGCCGTAAAACAAAAATCACCTAGACCTCCAGACATTATGATTAAAATGTGCTGCATATTATCACTAAAATTTTGTAAAGAAAGAGGTAATCTGCAACAAAACTTTAAATTCCAATAAACTAATTTTAAGGCTACTTTTTTATAATTATCTCCATAGAGTCTTTGGTATTTATTGATTTTTGCATTCAAATAATCATAATATTTATATAAAGGAAATGTCATTATTTAATCTCCTTTACATATACAGGAATTTTGCAAATTTTGATAATTAAATTTCCGTGGCGGGTTATCTTTTTTTGAAACAGAAAACGTTTAACTGCTGCAATAGTAGTTTCTTGCCAATAATGGTGATATTTTACGCCTTGGATTTTATAGCCTTGCGCCGTTACAGCCAAGCAGAACAGACGTTCTAAAACGTGTGCCAATGTATTGTCGTGAATGTCTTTATCGGAAATAGTAAAATCAGTAATTTGATATTTCAAAAATGGCTGCAGCAATTTAGCCCGCACTAAAAACATAGTGCCTGCGATAAAATGTAAATCTTCTGGCATAGTTAAGCCGATTTTCTGCATTTCTGCCGCCAGCGTCTGCAATGGCAGCAAACACTCTTTTTCATCGGTTAAAACATAATCATTGCCAATCATTCCAATGGAAGGATTTTCCGCCATTACACGCAAATTATTCTGCACAGCTTGCGGAGAGTATAATACGCCGTCAAACAGCATATTCCGCCATGTCTTTACGCTGAAGCGTTTGTG
>CAVEOB010000013.1:17685-33465 GCA_963617265.1 Mediterraneibacter gnavus | reverse complement strand
TCATTGCTGATACGTTTGGTGTGGATTTTCAAAATGTAGTCATAATTATCAAGTTTCATTTTATGCAAAAAATCAATAAATGGACCGACGTCATAACCTAAATTCGGAGTTTGCCAAAGTGTTGCCTTGGAATTAAATTTCAAAATCTTTTCTTGAGCCTGCGGATTTAATTCTGACATTGTAACAAACAAATCATAATCATAGCCGTTTAAGTAACTTAATCGTTGCAAAATATCATCTAGCTGTTCGAGGTAATACAGATGCAAATGTACGGCAATCTTAGTCATCGTTTTTACCCCACAAAGCTTCTTTAAGTTCTGGTGTTTGGTTGATGTAGTTATAAAGCGAAAAGATAGACATACCGGTCTCTTTAGCAACGTGTGTGCGTGGTACGCCTGCTAATAACTTCTGTTTAATCTCGTCTTCTTTGCCGCTCCAGATAAACTTTTTATTGATACTGCCGACTTTTCTACCAAGTTTATAACCTTGTTCTTTTTTATTCGCCAAAGCTCGTTTTGCTACAACCGAAATCATACTTTTCATAATCTCTAAAGCTTGTTCCAAACCTTGTAATAAAAAATCTGCTTCTTTGCCCGATTCTAAACACATATTTTCTTTAATGCTGATGATTTTTAGGCCTTTAGCTAATAAAAGTCGCAAATTGTCCTTAACTTGAGCCAAAGTTCCGCCCAAACTGACAATGTTGGCAAATAGCACAGTGTGCCCGCCGGTCTGAAAACTATCTGCCAGCTGTGATACATTATCATAAGTGTAAAAAGCATCTATAATCAAACCATTAGCCTGAGCATAGTCACTAATAACCTGACGTTGTGTTATAACATCAACGTTCTTTTTATTGCTATTTATGTAACCAACTATCATCTTTACCAGCTCAAAAGTTATTAGCGTGTAAGGTTCGTTTGTATCTTATACTATTAAACCGCAATTTAAGTCAATGACAATTCTAGTTTTAGTGCAAAAAATTACTTAAATATCAACATATTCTGTATTTTTTTGACACCTTTTAACATTTATGGGCATCAAACGAACCTTAAATTCTAATGTGGTATAAATTTGCTGTGATGCAGAATTTTCCAATGTTTCAAAGGTCTTTATTTTTCAAAAATTGATAGATGGTGTAAATGCTGACACCGTGGATTTTTGCCACCTGTGTTTTGGGCACGCCTTTGTGGATAAGTTTTAATACACTTTGCTCTTTGCCGTCCAAAATATGTTTTTTATTTTTACTGCCGCTTACGCGTCCCAATTTTTTACCGTTAGCTTTGAGGCGGGCTAGAGCTTCTTTGGTACGTTGACTAATTAAATTTCGTTCAATTTCTGCTGATAGCGAAAAAGCAAAAGCTAAGACCTTACTTTGGATATCCACACCCAAACGATAATTGTCTTTAATAGTCCAAACTTGAACTTCTTTTTTCATACACAGATTGAGGATTGTCATAATTTGCAGCAAATTGCGGCCTAGACGCGAAATTTCTGAGCATATCAAAATATCTCCTTTTTTGAGTTTTTTTAGCAATTTTCCGAGTTTTCGTTTTTCAAAATCTTTGGTTCCGCTAATAGTTTCAGTTATCCATTTTTCAACTTTAATGTTTTCACTTAGGCAAAAATTATTAATTTCAAATCTTTGATTTTCCAAAGTTTGTTTGTCGGTTGAAACTCTTACATATCCGTATATCATTTTATTTATCTCCATTTAAATACAAAAAAAGAACCTCCCATTATCGCTAATGAGAGGTACACAATTCATCTTATATTATTGTCGTCAAATGTCCTTTTACCTGCCAGTCTTTTCACTTCTGACAATTTCCACAATACCGAACGCTGAAACGGCCAAAGCGACGATATGTTCCGCCAACTCAGGACTTATTGCCACGCCAAGACCTGACAAAAGACCAATCAAACCGCGCCACGTGGATGGCTGATTAAGTTTTAGAAGCTCAATAAGTTTAAGCATATTTATTCCTTTCATAAAAAAAAGCCCTCTTAGGGCAGGTTAACAAGCCAGATTTATTCCTTGTAAAATTGTATCGTCAGAATACGGTTGCACGCCGTTTTCTATACGGATCACGGCTTTGACAAACACGCAAAGCACGCCTTTTTCTTCAATATTTATGACTGTGTCAGGATAAACGCCGAGCTGTTTCGCCACCGCTTGAATATACGCCTGCGTTTGATTTTCGTTTGGCGGGGCGTAACGACCGATAATCTGCCGTACCGTGTGCAAATTATGGATTTTCTTATAGTTTATCAGCACCTTTGCCAATGCTCTGATGCCGTAAACCGGTGAGGTAAACACGCAAAAGGCGGGATCGATTTTCCCGCCTTGCTGATCTAAACCCAGCCAATTCTGCCCGTGACGTATGTTGCCGGGGTTGTTATTTCTTATTCCTCGTGGTAGTTTTCGCTTCATTATGTATCTTCCAAATAAGTTGCCGAAGTTCGTCGATTTTGAGTTCAAGCCGATTGATATTTACCTGTGTGGCGTATTCTTTGGCGACCTGAACCTTAAAATCGTTCAGTTCCTTGCGCATTTCGCCGAATTTATGAACCAGCCAAACAAACGCCGGAACACAGACTATTTGTAAAAATTGCAGCCAATCCATTATGTTATCCATAAAAAAATAGCCGAGTAATTAAACTCGGCCATAAAATTAAGCTATGTATTATTAAATTATGCTCTTATTGCATCAAAAACACATTGAGGATTATAAGCAATAACATTCAGTAAAACCTTTGCGGGACCTTCGGGTTGTCGCTTTCCTTGTTCCCAGTTACGAACCGTTGAAAGATTAAAACCAAAAGTATCGGCAAAAGCTTCTTGTGTTAGCTTTAATTTTTCTCTTAATTCGCGAACGTTAATTTCTTTTATTTCAACTTTTGAAACTTTTGTATATGGGGATTCATTTTTTGCAAAACTTACAGCCTCTTGCAAACCTTTCAAAATTGACATTTCTGTTTCGTTCATCTTATTCATTTTTACCCTCATACTGTTTAACTAATTCTTTCAATAGTTTCGCATATTCTCTCTTAGCTGCATCTGAAATATTCTCCATAACATTTTTAGCAAATGCCGAAATCAGAAACAGCGGAATATTATCATTATGATAATAATAAATAACACGATAGCTTCCACTCTTTCCTTGATTTGGTCTTGCCCATCTCAACTTACGTAAGCCTCCTGTTCCTTGAATAAGAACACCAGCTTTGGGATTTCCTGCCAGAAAGTCAATCAATAATTTTCTTTCTTCATCAGATAAATTCTACTTAGCAAAATTTATAAACTCCCGAGTTTCCACAACTGTTATATATTTAGTCATCATAAATTATATTCCTATACTACGCCATTGGCTTATAGATGTCAAGAAAAATATACGCCGTTGGCTGACTTCTTTGTTTTTTAATTTTAGAAAAATTATATATCCAAACAGTTTATATTTTATGAATCAAACGTCAGCGACAAATAATTTTCCTTAATTTTGATGCACTCGGTCGTCTTCTATAACCGCTGTTATTTCCACCTGATTAGAGCGAGGTCGAATACCGGTGACACGGGCGAAAACACTCCATTTGTCAGCCGTGCCAAAAGCAAAATGCGTGCGTTCCACGCCGGAAGCCGTCAAAATCTCAATACTCGGCTGAGTTTTCAGCATTACTTCGGTGCTAAGCTCTGTCTTTGTCACTTCGTATGTTCCGCCAAGCGAACCGTTTTTGTTTCGCAAAGCCAATATGTTTTTAACGCCGTCGCTAAAAGCAACCGACTCGGACAACGTGAGTTTTAGACCGTTTCGCGCTATGACTTCGCCGCCTTGTCCCCAACGCGCCATATCGTGCGTGATGGCGATTAAATCTCCGTATGTCGGAATCAAACCTTCAAGCTCAGTTCTGAAAGTCACAACTCGCCGACGATAGCGGTTTGCAAGTGCCATGTAGACGGCTTCGCGCTGAGCTTGCTCTTTATTTGTGCAGCCGAACAATTCCACCGTCGCGGTCTTATCTGAAGCGGAACCGCTGAAGGTTCCGGTAATTTCCGAAGTTTTCCAAGTTTTTTCTGAAAAATACTGCACGCAAACACTGTCGGCGGTGTCTTCGGACGGCATTATATATTGAATGGAAAGAGAGTTTTTGACAATGTTTCTAGGCCCGAACAGAGCGACGGGAATAGTTTTAGGCTCGTCACGCACAAAACGCACAATTCCGCCTTGAATAAAAGCCACAGCGCGTCCGACTTTAGCCACTCTGGAAAGAGCCTCGTACACCGTTAGTTTGCTGTCAAACACGCCGTTGAACGTGTCGCCGCGAACCGACCATTTTCGTCCCAGTTGATAAAGCGCGTTTAAATCAATTGATTTGTCGGTTAGTTTCGCACCGTAATCGGCTTTTAGAATATCCACCAAAGCCCAAGCGATGGAACGTGTTGGTGTCAAACCGCTCCAACCGCTGTTTGGCGACCAAGTTTTTAGTTTGCGCGTGACAACGCAGTTTATCAAATTGCTGGCTCGTTGCGAAAGATTGTCGGTCGCTTTCATCACTATGGCCAACAATGTGACATTGCCGTAGTTTTTTTCCGACACCACGTAACCTTTGGCGGAAATCCAGCGCAATTCGTGTCCGGAGCGAGAACTGTCGTCTTTGTCGTCAAGCCTTGTCGCCCGAACCTCGTACCGACCTCGCGCCACCGAATAAGTATAAGTCCGATAAATACCGTTGACAGTGGAACCGGTTAGAGTTTCCGAGGCCAAAATGAACCAGTCGCCGAGAGCGTTGTCTTCATCGTCAATAAGACGCGCGTCAACCCGCCATTGCACGGTTTTCTCACTAAGCCCGCCATTGTCGTTGGCGTAATACAACCCACGCTGACAAGCGACGTCAATTTCTATTTTATTGATTTCACTTTCCGTAGGATTAAGCACAAAGCCGCCGACAATCACGCCTTTTAATAGTTCCTGACCGGCTACTTCAGCGGAAGTAACCACATCTTCATTAAACAAAGTGTTACTTTCGCCAGGGTTGACGATTTTATAGGTTATCTCCTTGAATGCGCTTATCGGCGTGTCTTCAACGCGTATTTGCTCCACGTCATACGAACCTTGCCCGATGCAATGGAGCTGATAAACGTATTGCTCGTTGTTTTGATAGCGATAATACGGCTGAGCAGCAAAGTCTGGATAAATCAGATGTCTGCCGTAAATGACCGGTATCGGGTTGCCCAAGCGGGCGGAGTTGCCTTGCGCTTGCAGAGAATATGTCGGACTTTGGGTGTAAGACGAGGTCATTCCGTTTAACGTCGGTTTGGGTGTAGGCACAAGTGTGTTTACCAGAATTCCGCCGCTGATGGACACGCCGGCGGCCGCGGCGGCTCCCCAGCCTGCGCCATATGCCGCGCCGACGGCTCCGCCGGTATAAACCGAAGCGACGATAACCGCCACCGTAAGCACAACCCGCACCGGATTGGAACCGCCACCGCCGCCACCGAGAGGCAGTGAGACAATGTTTACAATGTCATTGTCATTCAGTAGATTGTTCCAATTTTTACGCATTACCGGCACGTCGTTAATCAGGCACAAAATCGGCATGGTTAATTCAACTTTTTGCTCTTTGACAAGCTGCCAAACTGTTTTAGGCTGCTGAACAACCGTGCTTATCCGCACCTTGTCTGGCTGACAAGGGTTTGTGACATAGTTAAAGTATAGCATTAAATATTCTCTAAAGGTTATTCTTTACTCGGTAATAGGAATGCAAGAACCAGCCGGTTGCGTTAAGTGACGGCGCATCTTGAAACACCACGCCGCTGTTACGGCAACAATGCAGAACGCCTCCGCAGTCAACGTCAAGCCATATACCGGCGTGAACTGGATTTTTCGCCTGCCGCATCAATACCACGTCTCCATCACGAGGTTTTGTGACTTCATAAAACGATTGAAAAGCCAAATCATTTTTGAAAGCGTGCAAAACATCTCGTAAATTATCAGGATTGATATTAACTTGCGGCACATTGTGTCCGTATTCGTGTTTTAGTATATAACGAGCAAAACCCCAACAGTCAAAACTGTCGGGGCCTTGTGCGCCTGCCTCCCACGGCAAGCCGATATATTTGAGAGCAAAATGTGTCATCTGCTTAATCCCGGATAATTTTTAACCGTATAGTTTTCCGCTGGAAAGGACTTGTTGCCGATGTCCATCATTCTGGCGGTCGCCGTTATTTTCAGGATATCAACCGAAATGTCGGTAATCGTCAGCGTGATTGGCGGATCCATCTGCGGGCAAGACAAATCGTTGGAAAGATAAGGGCGATAGGTCATTTCAATCATATCCTGCGTTTCTATGGCTTGATCCAAATATTGAACAATCTCCGTTGAAACATTGTCCAAAGTAACCGTGATTTCCGGCACGGGAATGGTTTCAACCGGCGGAAGCTCCAAATCAAACGCCATCGCCGCGAACTCCACAGTTTTGCCAGCGTCAAGCGGGGCCGAGCTTTCCAGCGCGCATTTGTGACTGACGTTGTCACGCACAACTCGGATAGCCGTTTTACGGCCTTGTTCGTCAATAAAAGCCGGATGCCGGAGTTCCAAAGTGTGCAATATCGTTATGTCGCTTGGCGCGGAAGCGTACGCTTCTTTCAATGCTTCTGACAAAGTGGCGTCGGTCATCATTCAGCCTCTAGATTGTTGATTTCTTGCCGCCATTGCCGGCGTTGGGCGATGAGTTCGGCGTATTCTTCTTTTGTGGCCGCGCCCTCGGCTATTTTAATCACGGCGTAGTCGGTTAAGGATAATTGTCTTTTTAATTGCGTGATTTTTTGCATTTTAACTTGTTCTTCCGTTGGTTCCGACGCTCTAAGGTCACCGCCGATTTGAAAATAGCGGTAAAGCGAGCCATCACGGACTGTTCGCCGTTCCACAAGCTCTTCAAGCGTCGTGTTATGGTTTTTCGCCCATTTTCTAGCTTCTTCAAAATTTTCATCAAACGTGTCGTCGATATATTCGATTATGTCGTTGTAATTAAAGTCGGTCATAGCTTGCTCCTTTAAATAAAACCGTTTTCTTTGGTAAAGGTTAACACGTCGTTGGTGGTTTTGTTCACGGTGTACGGGCCGTAATTAGCGCCGTATGAGTAGGTTTCATAGGTGTAGGAATCATTTGTCACCGCGCTTGGATGAACAACGATGTCGCCATTGGAAGCCTGTATAAACTCGGAATTGTTTATGGTGTAATTATTCACAACGGAATCCGGCATCACAAATATAATAGGGTCTCCAATTCCGGAATCTCCGTGATAAACATAACAGGTTAAACCATTTATGTTTAACGTCTTTATATAAGTGGCGTGAGAAGACGAGCTGGAGCCGACTTTTGAGCCGCTGGTTCCCAATGTTCCGGAAATCAGATATATTTTCGAGTCAGTAAATATATTCCCATCAGGAATATACTTTCGTTTATAGGTGCAAGACACCACATATCCGGAAGTTGACCAAGAACCCAACAAACCGAAGATGTCATAATAAATGTAATTCTTAAAGGTGCTTTCATTATAAGACGCCACGTAAAATCTTAATCCTTTAGTTCTTTGATAAACCAGTTCGCCGCCTTTATAAACTTTGCCGATTGATGTGTTTCCAACACTTATCTTGTCAATTTTATCGCTTCCAAAATATACGGGCATATTGTCACTCCGGTATAAAGTAATACGTGTTTGCATCAGGATTGGCGGGAAGAGCCGACACTTTCTTAAATTTGTTATTAACATAAGCTGTGGTCGCGCCCTTGGTGGAGTTGTCGCCAACGGCGGGAGTCGGCAGAATGGGGCTCGCGCTGAAAGTTTTTGTCCCGCCGATAGTCTCGTTGCCTGATTTGTGAACCAGATTGCCGTCAACAGGAATGCTGTTTTTCACGGTTGTCAATTCAGTTTTTGTCGCGTATGTCGCCGCTATGTTGTTTCCGTTGGCGTCGGACGTGGCCTTGTTTGCCGTGCCGTTTGCCGCCAACTTGCCGGCGAGGGCGGAATAAACCGCCCCCGAGGTAATGGCGTTGCCAGAGCCGGAGGTTGGACTGGCGTCAAGTTTAACTTTTCCGGCGATGCTGGCGCTCGCGGTCGGAATGTTGTCCGTGTAGGGATAAAGGTAGTCGCCTCCGCGGTTCTTGAGTTTAACAGGTCTGTTCGCCATTGTTGTCTCCATAAAGTTCACATTTCTTCAAAAGAAATTATGTCGGTTAATTTCGCATAGGTGGAGGCTATGTCGTTGCCTTCGGCGTCCGCAGTCGCTTTCGCGGCGGTTTCGCCGGTCGCCAAAGCGCCAACGTCCGCGGCGGACAGCGTGATGTTTGAAGACAACGCTTTCCCGTTAATCGTTCTGCTGGTTGCCACGTAACCTGATAAATCAACTTTGCCGGTTTCCATAGCTGCGACTTTATAATAGCCGATTTGCAGCGAACCGTTTGTTTGCAAAGCCGAAACAATGGCGTCGTCGTTTGTGTAAGCGTAGTCGGTGTTGCCGCTTTCAACCGAGTAAATCCATAAATCAGGAACATTGCCAGCTTGGATGAAAATATTGTCTCCAACTTTGTATTCGGTATTGGCGGCGGAATTCAACGAGGTCGCCAATGCGGAATAGTTCTCAAATGAAACGGCCCTAGCTCGTCCCTCGGCGATGCTTTTAGCCGTGTTTGCCGTCGTTTCCACCGCCGACACTTCGTTTTTGGTGGCGTAAGTGGTTGTGATGACATTGCCGGAAGCGTCGGATGTCGCTTTTTCCGCCGTGGCCGTTTTATCCAATTTGCCATCCAAAGCGGTTTTGACACCGCCGGAGGTCGGAACTTTTTCAGAATTAGCCGTCGGAGCGCTTTCAGTTTGAACCAAACCTTTCGTGGTTTCCGAGGCGTCGGGAACATTCGTGGTGTAAGGTTCCAAGTAGTCGCCGTTTGCGTTTTTCAATTTAATTTTTTTTGTGGTCATTGTGTTTTCTCCTAAATTTTAATCCATTTCTTCATAAAAAATAACATCGGCGATCTTGGCGTAAGTTTTGCCGATGTCGTTGCCGTCAGAGTCGGTTTTAGCCTCTTCTTTGATTTGTTTAACCGCCGTCGCCACCGCTCCGGAAGTGATTAGATTGCCGCTGCCGACAACCGGCGTGGTGTCGGCTATGACACGAGACGCCGGAATTTTACTTTTATCGTCCGCCATGTATCACCTCACATGTCTTCATACAAAACATTGTCCAACGCGGCGTTCATTGATTGAAAATCAGTCAAATACTTCACGCTCCAGCGTTCGTTTTCCGCGAGAGGATATTTCAGCACCACGGATTTGCCGTCGTTTGAAAGCGTGTAAGTATCCGGCATCAATGATGAATTTTCCACGTTAACCGATAGAATTTGCTCTGTTTCGTTAAGCGTTTCCGACAAG
Source organism: Mediterraneibacter gnavus (assembly GCA_963617265.1). Taxonomy (GTDB): domain Bacteria; phylum Pseudomonadota; class Alphaproteobacteria; order RF32; family CAG-239; genus RUG410. The sequence continues at coordinate 24,042 of CAVEOB010000013.1, read as the reverse complement.
AAAAGAGTTGTTTGATTGGCGGAGGCGACACCGAAAACCGTGGTTGGAAAACTGCCTCTGGTCGTTCGTTCCGCCAGCTCCACCCATTCGCGGGCGGAGTGCTCGCCGCCTAAAACGGCGACTTCCTCATCCGAGCCTTCAACCCATATTTTGGCTTCTTTCGCCGATTGTTCGCCATTGTTTTCAGCCTCCAAAGCCCTCAAAGCGGCGTTCGCGCTCTTATTCGCTTGTTCAGTTGCCGTCGTGGCGGCGGTTTGCGCTTGCTCCACCAGATTATGGGTGCCTGAAATTATGCTGTCTTTAATATCCTTTATGGTTTTAGCCGCGCTTGAGACATTTCCGTTTTCAGTTTTAACCACGGTTTCCGCGTCGCCGTTGGCGATGTCGTGAAAAATCTTGGCGTCTCGGTCCATCGCCGTTTTAGTGTCGTGGATGATTTTCGCCGCGCTTGGCACTTCGCCGTTTTTAGTGTGAACAACTGTTGTCTGGTCGCCGTTGGCTATCAAATACAAAATAGCTTCGTCGGCTTCCATTAAAACCCGCATGTCGTTTAAAACTTTGGCGACACTCGGCACTTTTCCACCCTCGGTGTCTACTTCCGTCGCAATGGAGCCGTGAACGACATTGTGCAATAATCCTGTGTCTACCTCCGCTTTGTTAACGGCGGCGTCCAATCTTTCCTGCATATTTGGCATTATAGCTCCTTAAATCGTAATATTATTACACCTGCGCAAGAACAAAAAATGTTGTAACACGCCGGTTGTTTTTTGAAGCAATACAGAGCGTATTGTGATAAAAAATAAACAAGTGGAACACATTTTTTGACTTGCCTTCGGTTTAGTTTTTATGGATGCCCCCATTGTCATAATCCTTGTCAATATCCGCTATATTCCCTGCGGATTATTCCTTGTGTTCATCTCATAAAAACGTAAACACAGATGTGATAATATTATGATTTAAGGAGCTTTTCCTTAATTTAATTTGTTAGGACACGATTTGTGGACAAGAGAGTGAAGCCTGTCCACGGACAATTCCAATTTTTGAAAATCGGAATCCATAATAATAAGCGTCGCGTCTTCACCAATAGTCGGGCGGTCTCTGATTTCCAATTCAGTTGTGATTTGCCAAAGCCGACCGGCGGCTAAGCTCGCTTCAAATTGTTGGGTAAATCGGGCTTCTTGCTCGGTTAACCCGATACCGCCAAGCAACGTGATGACAAACCACTCGGCTCCTTCTTTGGCGTAATATTTATACCAAGCCTCAAACAGGCAAAATTGTTCAGGAGACATAATCCATTTAACGGCGATTTTACTCGGAGTTTGCGTGTATCTGCGACGTTGACGAGCCGGTCCGGCTTCCATATCGGTACGGATAATCGCTTCGTCCGGCCGTATAGAATAACCATCAACCGTTGGGTAGGGCAGTCGTTTTGGGAATGTAATCGTTGTCAAAACAGAATCCTCTTGACTCCATATTGTATTTAATTTAGTATCATATTAAATACAATATGGGAGATTTAAACAATGAATATCATTGAAGACATTATACCGCTGAGCAATTTTCGCCAACAAGCCTCGGAAATAATTAAAAAACTCAATCAGGTTAAACGTCCGACATTCTTAACTGTCAACGGTAAAGTGGCCGCGGTCGTTCAAGATGCTGAAACATATCAACAAATACTTGATAAAATCGAAGAGCTTGAAACAATGCTTAGCATTCAGCGAGGTTTAGACGATATTTCCTCTGGTTGTGTTTCTACACTAGATGAAGTGTCGGCAAGATTAAAGGCTCGTCATGAACAAGTATAAAATAATCATCTCTCAAGAGGCGGAAGACATTTTAACCGCCTCTTACGATTACTTGTATATTAAAAATCCTCGTGCCGCCGCCAAGTGGCTTGATGGTATGCTACAGACAATTCAAAGTCTTGACACGTTTCCGGAACAAGGCTCTATTATTCCAGAAGCTTCTTTTGACGCCGCTTTTTCGGATTTGCATCAGATTTTCTACTCAATGAATAATAGTGGCAACTGCTACCGTATTATTTATAAAATTACAAAAGATGTTTGCAAAATTGTAAATGTTGTAACAATAAGAAGCGCATACCAACAACCAATGGCTTGAATCATCTATAACTTCCATAAGCCGGATTAAGTCCGTAGCGTTGTTCTAAAATCGGGGACAAGCCTTCGCCTTTGGTAATGTTTTTGCCTATAGCTCCCTCTATTTTTTCAATTATGATATCAAGGCTGAACTTGCCGTCGCCCTGATTTGACTTAGTAACCGATGTTTTGACCTCGTTCGAGGCTTTGTTAACCACGTTGACGCTGATGTTGACATTAGCGCCGCCGGACGAGCCGAGGGCTTTCATTTGTTCACGGGTAAAAACGCCTTCGCCCCGTTTGGCGATAATCGGAATTTCATCACCCACAATACCGCCGCTGTGGAATTTGGAAGCACCGGCAAACACCAGCGGACTAACCGAACGGATCATCAGGCTTTCTTTACCGACGACTCCGCCCGTGTGTGCCGCGCCAAAACCGAAATAAGCCCCGATGCCGGTCATCAGTGGCTGGGTTATCGCTTGACGGATGGCAATTCTCGCCATATCCGCCATAATGGCGTTGGCAAAATCGGCGAAGCTCGCTTTTCCGGTTGTTACAAACGAAACCAGCGTGTTTTCCATATTGTTGAAAGCGTTTTTAACTGCGCTTTCGGCAAGGCTTGCAAAGTCACTCGCTTCATTTTGCAAATTCACAAAGCCTCGTTTGAAACCGTCCGCCAATGATTTTGAGGAATCAAGCGCCGTTTTATCGGCTTTTTTGACCATATCAGCGTAAACTTGCTCGATTTTTTGCTTGTATTCATCATAATCGGCCGAACTTGCGTTCAGATTTTTCAAGGCGTTGGTTCGCCACTCGTCGGCTTTAGCCATCGCTTGCTCGTATGGCGTTTTCAGCTCTAAAATCTTTTGTTTGATGTCCTCAATGTTCTTTTTATACTTGTCGGCGTCAATTGTGACCGTCGGTTCCACCGTGGTTTTCGTCTTTATCTCGTCTTTGGGGCGCAGTTCAGGATTTTGCAAATATTTCAGCTCGTCTCTGGCTTTCCATGCGTCTTTTTCCGCAGCTTTCAACAGCCGAAGTTTGTCTTGAACGGATTTCGCCTGCGGTTGAAAATCAGGATATTCAGCCGCCAGCTTCCATATTTCCTGTTCGTATCGTTCCAAATCAATTTTGGATTGCCGCAAGGTTTCCACCCAATCTTTGGCGTAAACCTCGTAATCTTTAAGCAAAGTGTTGGGCGTCAATCTGGTGGTCAACGACAAACCGCCGGTGTTTTTCAGTTCTTGTCGCAAATCCTTGATGTTTTGCTCGGCGGTTTTAAGTTTCAAGCCCCATTCCGCCAACACCATGTCCTTGGATTGTTCAGCCGAGAACTTCGCCGCTTCTTCGGTTGTGTTTTTTAGTTCGTTTTGCAGTTGTTTCAAGGTTTCGGCGTGGTCTTTCGCCGCCCGTTTAGCGACATCGTGGCTATCCACAAGTTTATAAAGAGCGGTCACGGCAAGAATTGCCGCTCCGACCGGACCGCCAACCAACGCCAACGCGCCTTTTAACGCGCCGACGGTCAAAGCCGAGGCTGCCATTTGCGCCGCCGCGAGTTTGGAGACTCGGCTCATCATCGCAATGCCGGCAACCGCCGATTTTGCTTGAACCGATAATCCGGCGAACGAAATCTGCAGATATCCGACACCGGCTCTGAGCAGGTTAACCGCGCCTAAAACGGCGGATGAACCGAGGCGAGCCGTCAGCAAAGTTACGACAAGGTCTAGATTTTCCGCCAGAGTGAAAAACGCCTTGCCGGCGAGCTTCACCGCGGCGGTCAAAACCGTGCCGATTATTTCGGCGGCGGTGTCGGAGTTGTCAATCAAATCGTTAAATTGTTTCAAAGCGTTGGTGATGACGGTGTTTAATTCGGTGGCGCCTATGGTTCTGGCGGCTTTGCCGAAAGCGTCTTCAATATTTGACAGCACGCCGCCTATGGTGTTCATTTGTTCCATCATGGCACCGCCAAAGTTCACGTCGCCGATACGCCGCAGATATTGCTCAATCGCCTTGGAATTCTTGGCGACTTCCGTTGTAACGCCCTGAAACGTGAATTTAACCTTGTCGCCCTCAGTGGTCGCCAAGATGCCGAACGACCGAAGCGAACGGAAGTTAAACATCACGGCGTTGGACAGAGCCTCGGTAAAATCCATAATGTTTTTACCAAAGGCGGACGCCGTGTTGCCGTAACTGGTCAGAGCCTCCATACTCGGCTCCAGTCCCAGAGCCTTCAGTCGAATAAACGCTTCCACGATTTCTTCCAACTGATATGGCGTATCCAGAGCGAACTTTTCAATAATGGCAAAGGCTTTTTGCGCTCCTTCTGCCGAACCTGTAACTGTTTTGAGAGAACCAGATAGACTTTCAAACTCGTTGTTTATATTAAAAATGTTTTTGAAAGCGCTTGTCAAACCTCGCAATCCGGCGTAAGCTCCGACCAATCCCGCGGCTTGTTTCAACACGCCGTTAAATGTTTTGGCGGTGTCGCTCAAGGCCTTGAGATTGTCGTTGGTCGGCATGATGACTTGAGTTATTTGACGGAAAGCCTTTTGACCGTCCGTTCCGAGTGATTTAAACTCCTGACGAACTTTGTCGCCGCCGACAGCCTGCAGCCTGATGCTTAAATTTTTAACCGCGTTCATCCGTTTTTCCATAAAAAAACACCCCCAGCAATCTAGCGGAGGTGTAAGTTTTGCTCTTAATTATTTGATCTGATTTATTTCTTTTTCTAACTCTGCTAAATATTTTATTATCTCATCCCATGTTGGAATTTCCCCATAAATCATAGTTTGCATTGCTTTATAGTCATCTTGTATTACATTTTTGTTATTCTCATTAGGCAGCAGATGCATCTTGCCATTAAGACACTCATCATATTTTGCCCATGGACAGTGATATAATTTATCTTTACGGTCTACAACATCTGCTAACAAATCTCTATCCGCAAGAGCTTCATCTTTTACAAAAGAATTTCCAAGTTGGTATAAATCATGATAATGACGAGAATATCTCGCCGGCGTATGATTGGGTTCTTCAGTATCCTTTTGCTTATTGTATTTTGTTGCCGGACGGTAGAACTCTCTATGCAGAATTGTCGCCTTATCCCAAAAGGTTCTGATTGGTTTTACTGTTGGTACGGTACAACCTCCTAATCCCAGTTGAGGAAGAGTCTGAGCAACATAAGATGTGATTTTTCTATCTTCACAAGGTGTTCTTGCAGACATTATCCCAATTTCAAGCAATATATCAGGACGTAAATATATGTCATTTGTTGATTTTGGATAAACGATATGCAGCGATTTGTTATCTATGCTTATCGGATTGTATGTAGGTGTTATTTCAGCATATTCTGCATCAGTATAAACTTTTACAACATCACTTAATACATTCTCTATTTTTGATTTCAAAATTGTTGATATATAGGTTGCCGCTTTTTCGGACATAATGTCTGCAAATTCTCTTTGCTTTTTATAGGATGATTTAAAAATATCCTCATCTCCAAGGACAAGAGATTTATCTAAAATCAAATCCAGATCTTCCGAAAATCTTTTTATAAGGCCGTAACCTTTAGAAATAGAAGTACCACCTTTAAAACGCAATGCATCCCTTAATTCTGTATCAGAAAATATTTTTGCAAGCACAAAACAAACCCAAAAATCTTTTTCAATCATAGCCAAAGGGATATTTAGTTTTGAAGATACCTCTCTGAATATCTGTTGTTGTTCGGCCTGATGTAGTTCTGTTATTTGTTTCATTTTGCTAATTCCTTTGCCTTATTAATAATTTCTAAAATCCAGTATGTAACTCTGCTTGCTTTTTTTTCTATTTTGATCCACTCATCTTTTGTAAAGCAAGCGGATAATCTATTAATAAAATCATCTTGCGATGCGTATAATTTTCCTAAAGATTTTATTGCTTGAACAACCAAGTTTGTTTTTTCATCAAAAATAGAACTCTCTTTTTGAGCTCTATGTCTAAATTCTAAATCAACATTATTGATTTTATATTTATGCGATGGACCGCTGGATATATACACATATTTAGCCGGAATTTGTGTGGATAGTCCTAAATAATTGAGGGCCGTATTACCTTCCGGAAAAACTTTCCAATTATTCTTACGCGCTATTGTGGAAACTATTCTATTAATATCTGGAGAAATATTTTGTTGCAATAATTTACTGTATTCAGGATAGTAATAAATTCCGGTAAGAATTCTTTCAATGATACCATCTTCTAACCATGATTTTAATGA
>CAVEOB010000013.1:0-17599 GCA_963617265.1 Mediterraneibacter gnavus | reverse complement strand
ACCACTATCAAACGGTGGAAGTGTGTTGTTGAAATTTGTTTTAATTAGTATTCGTAATAGTTAGTATTTCCAAACATATCGGTAGATGAGCGCGAGTTAAAGCTGTCATCACCAATATTCCCATAACTATTTGTGTTACCAAACATGTCAGTAGAAGAACGGATATTAACGCTGTCATCACCAATACTCCCATAAGTATTCGTGTTCCCAAACATATCTTGTGAAGTATTAGTGTTTATGCTGTCGTCACCGATATTGCCGTAGGTATTTGTGTTGCCAAACATATCTGTTGAGGAACGAGTATTCAAATCTCTATCGCCAACCGTACCATACGTTGTGGTATTGCCAAACATATCGGTAGAAGAACGCGTATTTACATATTCGCCGTCAGCATTTGTCCCGTAGCAATTTCTGTTTCCAAACATATCTTCAGAACAGTGAATATCAGCTTTTGCTTGAAAAGCAAGCAAACTGATATATAAAGCAAAAAGTATCTTTTTCATGACTAATCCTTTCTTTTGCTTTATTAATACTAAACTAATATTAAACATTCAAGATATAAGGCTTAATTTATGCCATTTTCTGATATATCATTCATCCCAGTCTTAATTCCTTGGATGCCTGCAGATAAAAGTTCAGTCATTACAGCACTTTTTAACCACAAATTGTCTGCCACCATTAGCGCAACCCCAAAGTCAGGTTCAGAGAGTTTGAGCAAAATCTCCCAAGCTTGATAGCCTTCCACGGTTTTTAAGGTTGTTTCGGTGTAACGGCATTTGTGGAATGGGCAGAGGTTTTCTCCGTCGGCGCATCCGGCGCAATAGTTTCGCCCGTCGCCGAAGTGCCATTTGGCTCGGGCGTGGAGACGTTTTTTTCCGCTTCCAACAACTCCCGCAGTCCGCAATACTGATTACGAAAGTTCTCCGCCACCGCCCAAAAATTTGAAAACAGTTCGTCAATTTTGCTTTCCGTCAATGGTGAGGCTCTGTCTTCATCGGCTTCAAACACGCCGTTCCATTCCAAAATTCCGGCGACGCCAAGCCCGATAAGCAAGTATCTATCTGCCAACGCTTCTCGCTTAATCGGATTTTCCACATCTTCAACCACCGACAGACCCGCTGCCTTATTGGCTTTATATTCTTTGGCCAAGTCCGCCAATTTGGCGTTCATATAAGCCTTTGCCTCATAAAAAACGGCTGAAGTGCAAGGTTTAACCTTAACTTTCACGCCGTAGCCAAGCTCAAGCCAATATGGCTCTTTGTTTACTTTTAACCTTAACATCAGTATTCCTCCACATCGTTAACAAGAGTTACAGTCATCATTCTGCCGACTTTGTCGTTTTTGGCTCCTTGAAAGTCATAGGAACATTCTATGCCGTTTGGCCCGTCTATGGAGCGTTTGGGTTTCGGCAAATAAACCTCGTGGCAGGTTATAACGAGCTTCAATCTATCCGAAATCCGATAGCCGAGTTCCAAATCAACCGGCGTTCCGTTTCGAGCCTTGTCTAGTAAAACATTGTCGGCGTATCGGGCGGAAACACTTCCGGAAAGGCTCGCCACGCCCAAGTCAATCGCTTCAACTTTGCCGTCGTCGCGGATTGTTTCAATTTTTTCCAAATTGTTGGAATAAGTCACGCTCGCCGAGGTGACGTTGGCTAAGAACTCGCCGCCGCTTTTGACATAGCCCTGAAATTGCGACACTCTGGTGTAGGAAAACAATTGCGGGTTGGTGTCAATGGTGGAAGTTTCACCGCTTTCACTCTGGGCCATCAAATTCAAAGTCGCTTGCGCTTCGCCGGAACGTTGGAAGTTAAAGGCGACGCTGTTGGCTCGGACACCGGCAAAACGAATGTATTGCGGCACTTCCGGCAAACCTACTTCCAACGAATAACTCGGAATAGAGGTTTTGCCGCTTTCGAAACCATGCGTGTAAACGCCGTCCGCCTCGGTTGTTTCCGGCGCTCCGAAAACAGCTTTAAGCCACACGCCGATGTTACGCATGTCAATCGGCGCGACTATGTCGCCGTCAACATTGATGACATCTTGAAAAGGCTGTGTCGGATCTCGTCCCAAGCCCAAAACGTTTGACGACACCAAATTTTGCTCGCTATCCAAAGAAGACGAGATAAACGGAATTTTACGATAATCCTTATCCGGCGTGACGCCGTATTCGCTTTCTTCGGCGATTAAAAGGCTGGCGTTCCAGCCGTATGCTCTGCTCATAATGTTCTCCTATAACAATGCGTTTGTGGTTGTGTATTCCAAAACAATCGGCACGACGGCGCCTTTGATTGTCAATCCGCCGTCAACCGGCTGATCAATGAACTCTGGAGGTTCTGCTAGCATATAGTCAATCAATCCCGACAAGGTGACATCAACCGAAATTATACGTCCAACCGCTTCCAAAACACGGTCTAGTTTCGCATCGTTGTCGGCGTCGTCTTCCTGCTGAATCAAAACCTCAATCTCGGCTTTATGATGAAAGACATAGCAAGCTGGAGACAACAGAACGTCGGGTTCGCCGACGTCGCCGTCCCGCATCACAATCAGTCCCTTGTCGGGGATTTTGACCGGCAACACGGCGTTGCGCTTGACTTCCACATCTGGTAGAGCCGACAACCGTGCGAATAAAGCGTTTAAGACTTGTTCTCTTTTACTCATCTTTCCAATTCTCCAAAATAAGGGTTGGAACTCTGGCTTGCCATTTTTCGCTTTCGCCGGCAAAGTTAATCAATTTTGGCATTTTGACCTGCGGCACCAGAATAAAAGCGATAATAGTCTTGCGTTTTTGCTCGTGAACCAACAACGACACGCCGTTGGCTCGGTACACGAAGCGCAGGCGAACTCCTTTCCATTTTTCATACAGAGCCGGTGTCATGCGTTTGTTAAACACGCGTTTTTTTATGGCCAAAGTTGGTATGGCGAGCCAAAAGCCGTTTTGCGAGCGAATAACCGACGCATACTCAAAGCCCTCGAGGATTTTTTGCGCCTTGGTGTAAACCACGCCGGCGGCGGAAACGCTGTTTTTACCGCTAGGATAAACATTGCCACGCCAAGTGTTGGCGAGCCTACCGCCCAAACCTGATGATTTAATCTGACTTCGCAGAGAGGTTTTTAATCCGTTAGTGGCGTTTTTGATACCCGTGGTCACGGCGTGAGCGCAATTTTGATATTCTCTTTCCAGTAATTCATCCAGTTTTCCCTCTAAAATAGTCTCTAGACGCATATTAAATCACAACTCCATATCAATTTGTGAATATCCTTGACCGGTTCGGAATGAACGGCAAAGGTTTCATCGTCGGTGTGAATTTTATCGCCGGTTTTCAGTTCCGGCGCGTCTGATATTCTAATTCTTCCGCGGCGAGATTGCGAATGAGTGTTTACAAAACCAACTTCCACAATCTCGTCAGGTTCAAGCAGAATAATCCGTATTGATTTATTCTTGTATGTCGCCGGTTTGCCCAAGCGGTGGAACAGACTGTCCACCGCCGTCTTCATTGGATTTATCGCCATTATTTTCCTGTCCCGTGTTTGTCGGCGATGTGTTTTTCTTTAAGCTCTCGGCATAGCCAAGTGAAATGAGGCGTTTTGCCTCGTTTTCACCGATATCGCACACGCCGTTTGGCGCTATTTGCTTATTTTTTCCCACCACCAACGTGATTAACGCTCTTACTTTTACCATGTCGCACCTCTTATCCAATATTTACAAACATAGAGGCGTTCGGACGATACGGAACGACCAACGGGGCGGATTGCAGCAACAGCCAACGCACGCTCGGGTCTTCTTCCAACCAAGACTTTGTAAAATACCTTGTCGCCGTCCAATTGGCTTTTTCATCGTGTATCGCGCCATAGCAGCGAGTGCCTTCCAAGCCGTCTTTTGAGCCGAGAATTACTGTTTTTTCCGGCAGAAGCTTGCAGGTTTTGCCTTTGTCGTCAATGTAAGTGTCGTTATATACCCAGATGGCGAAATCGCCGATTGAACCGGCGTAGCGTGCTTTTTCGCTTTCACTGGTGATATGCGGATCAATATTGATGGTGTTGTTGGTGCCGCGGCGAATATCCAAATATTTTTGAACAATAGAATTGGAACGGAAAATTTTCCAAGCTTGCGGGTCCATCACCACGGTTTTGGCGACAACTCCGGACTTGTCTTGAATGGTAATCGCCCAATCTTCCAAATCGTCAACCGGATTAACGCCGGAACTCTCCCAAGTCGCCGAACCTGACAAAGCCTTGGTTAATTCCTCATCACGGCCGAAGTCAACGGTTTGCGCCGGATATCCGTCACCAGAAACAATAACTTTGCCGGTACGCAAAATTTCCGCCGCCATAACTTCCTCACGGCGGGTTAAATTATCCAACTGGTCGGTAAGAGTTGTCGCCAAAGCTCGCTCATAACGCTGGCTGGGCGACAAACTGCCGCCAATTGTTTCGCCGGCGACGCGTTTATATGGAATATTGGCGTCAAAACGACGTTTGTCCTTGACATACGCCGGTTTGAACGACTTGGTGCGGTATCCTCCAGAATCAACGACTTTGCCGGGCAACAACGGCGACACAAACGGCGAAATGCGTGGTTTGCTGTCGGTCACGTCAAATAAAATCTCTTCTTTATCCGAAGTCTGAACATTCGGAAAGAAAGTGTCCAATAAAAAAGAAGGCGGCGTGCGTAACCGCTCTACCACCTTTGAAAGAACTTGAGTTGAAAAAATGTCCATATTTAGATTACTCCCAAAATTAATAAGGTTGGTTTTCTTTTACAAAAATGCTCTTGGCGCGGAGTTTGGGTATTAGCGTGTCAATCTCCGCATTGGCCTTTAGCGCGGTTTTGTTGAACTCGCCGGTTAAATACGCCACGGCTTGTTTATCTTCAGTCAAGGCGTCGACATCTTCCGCCAATATAGCCTCCGGCGCCGATGCGCTGATTGTGTATTTGCCGTCTTCTTTTTTGCCTAAAATAGTGCCTCGTTTAAACTTGCCGTTGCTGATGGTAAGTAAAACGGAAACTCGTGGAAATTCTCCGGCAAGCAGGTTGTCGGAAGTCGTTTCACCTAAATCATTAAATCCTTGCGCAACCATTTTATTCTCCCTTAACTAAAGAGGCGATGCGGTTGGCAACAGCCTCTGGTGTTTCTTCCATATCTTCCGCCGCCGGACGAATATCCGGATTTTTCAGAGCCGCCATCGCTTTTTCAAAGGCGTTTTCTTTAACGTTCGGCACGGTTCTCAAGATTTCCAAAATCTCGTCCGCCGCCAACTCGGTTTGGGTCAGCAATGCCTGCGCCGTTGTTTCTCTGCCTTTTGCCAGCTCGGACGCAAACACTTTGGCCATTCGTTCTCGCTCCGATTTTCTGACGTCTTCAGCGTTTGTAATGTCGTTCATTATCGTTTTCTCCTGATTAAGGCTTGAAATTATGTCCTCAAACGAGGATAAGCCGTCCGCCAAGCCGTTGCGAACAGCGTGTTGCCCGACCGAAACATCACCGGCGCCAAAGTTTTTAACCACGTCAACCGCCGTAATGCCTCGATTGCGGGCGACTTTAGCGATAAAAACCTCAGCCAGTTCGTCAACTCGAGCCTGAATTTTAGCCTTGCCGGCTTCCGTGTTGACGTCGAGGCGTTTGTTGGGACTTTGGCTGGAAACAATCTCCACCGTTTTGCCGTCATCGTCTTTTTCAAAAATGGAAACCACGCCGATAGAGCCTAGAACCGCTGTATCCGCCGCCAAAATCTTGTCGCAGGCGGAGGCAATCCAATAAGCGCCGGAACAACAAGAGCCGGAAGCGTAAGCGATTACCGGCTTTACTCCTCGTGATTTGAAAATCATATCGGCGACTTCAGAACAACCGTTGACTTCTCCGCCCGGACTGTCGATATCCAACAAAATGGCTTTGACATCAGACGATTGCAAAGCCTTGTTAAAGTCTTGCGAAAGCAGTTCATACGAGGTTGCTCCGCAAACTCTGGTCATTAAATTGGCGTAACGAAACAGCGGACCCGACACTTTTATAACCGCAACGCCGTCTCGAATTGAAACGGCGTTGGCGTCTCTGAGGTCTTTGCCAAGTTCTTTGGCGACGGCGTCATAACTGCGATTGTTGTCCCTCGCTATCTCCGTTATCGTCCGCATCATTTCTGGCGTTATCGCCCATATTGTTTGATTTATTAACTTCATTGTTTTCTTTCATAAAATTAAAAACATTTACTTTCTTATGGCTAAGACATCAAAAAGCCCCACCGAAGTGAGGCTTAATCTAGTCAGCATTAATTTGATTTGTTTAAATATAGCTTATTGGTATAATATAAATTTCTTTATTTATAGGAATAAATTTTTCACTTAAACACAGAATACAGCCGACGCCTTTTTTCTTTTCATCTATTAACTTGAAATTTTTAGCCATAGATATTGTAGGGGTTGCCGTTTTTTTTATTTCAATCGGATAAACTTTATTGTTTTCTTCTAGAACAACATCAATTTCTTCCTGATTTGTGGTGCGGCAATAATAGACATTCGGCGTTTTACCGTTATGAATATAGCTTTTTATAATTTCTGAAACCGCGTAAGTTTCCACAAACTCTCCGCTTAAATAACTGTCCATAAGTGTTTCAGCTGTTTTGATAGAGCATAAATAAGCGCATAAACCAGTATCCATAAAATAAAGTTTAGGTGATTTTACTAGCCTTTTGCCAATATTGTTCTCAAAATAGGCCGGTAACAGATATATAACACCTAATGTTTGCAAAATACTGATCCAATTTTTCACGGTATTGGGAGATATATCAACATCTCTTGCCAAATCAGCATAGTTTAACGGTTGAGAAGTTCTGGTTGCCAATATTTTAAGAAAACGGATAAAATTTAATTCATTTTCTAATTGAACAATATCTTTCACATCACGCATTAAATAGGTGTCAACATAAGACTTATAATATAATTCCCAATCAGTCACACCATCAAACAATTGCGGATACGAACCTTTATGGATTACCTCAAAAACTTCTTTAACACTCCAGATAGGTCTTTTGGTCTGTAAGGGAATATCCGGCACAAAAGGTTCTCTGGTTGAATCGTTACTTTTTTCAGATTGCGAAAGTCCTTGTAAATCAAGTACGGCAACACGTCCGGCCAAACTTTCAGACACATTTTTCATTAATGTGAATTTTTGTGAACCAGTTAACCAAAACAATCCTTTTTCATTTGTGTTATCTACAATTTTTTTTATTTGCAATAAAAGTTCCGGTGCTTTTTGAACTTCATCAATAAGCAAAGGTGGTTGATATGTTTGAAAAAATAAATTAGGATCTTGTTTTGCCAAGGTAAGAACATCGGAATCATCCAATGAAACTCTGGTACGGTTTGGTTCCATCATTTTTTCAAATAGGGTTGATTTACCGACTTGCCGCGGTCCGGTAATTAAAACAACCTTAAATGACTTAGTAGCTTTTTCAATAATTGATGATAGTGTTCTTTGGTAATACATTTGTTATCTCCTTTATCTAAAAGATAACGTAAAAAAGTTAATAAATCAACTTTATTTTATGAAAATATGCAATGACATTGCGTATTTTATTAAAATGCCCAATTTCTAAGTTAATTATTACCAGATATTCCCAGATACTTTAAGAAAAATTACCAGATTCCTCTTTTTCTTCAGATTTATTCTCCTGTTGGATCAAATCTCCTATATCTAATCCTAACTCTCGCAGTTTGTTTTTCTCTCTTAAACGTTGCTCCACGACTTCTTCCCAATCCAGACCTTGTGAAGCGCATTCATTTTCCAAAGTTGACAAACCGATTTTCATTCTCAGTTGGCAGGCCTGTGCTTCCTTGACCGGATCTACCCAGCCTCGGCCGGGACCAATCCATTTGCAACGAGTGTAAGCATAGCGGTTTTCATAAAAATCAGGAGCGTCAACCAAGCCTTTGTTAACAGCTTCTTCAAGCCACAATTCATAAACTGGCGTCGCCCAGCTGTTGGCAAGCCAAGCTCTGCGCCCGTTAAAAAATCGCCAAGCTTCAAGCAACGCCGCGCGAGCCGACGAATAGTTTGTTTTTGAAAAGTCCTTTAACAACAGCTCATAAGGGATATTCAGTCCCGTGCCGATATGCCGAAGCACGTTTTCAATAAAACTTCCATAAGCGGAATTCGGTCGGCTCGGCGTGAATGGGGCGATTTTGTCGCCTGGAAATATCGGAATGATAGAACCACCCTCGAGTTTGACTTTCCAATCCTTTTTTGCGTTAAGATAATCATTGCCGTCGCCGCCGAAAAGTTCGTTCAAACTTTCGGCGTCCATCGGCGTTTCAATAAACGCCGCAATCATGGCGTTGACAATCGCCGCTTGAAGCTCAGAACGCTCGTAATGGTCAAGCATTTTGAACATCGGCATAATTGAAGTCAAAATTGGCTTGCCTTTGGTCTGTCCGATACGCTCGACATCGTGAACGTGCAGCACACGTCGTCTGCCGAAATCGGTATAAGCCGGAACGCGTTCCCAAGTGTCGGTCGCGCCGCCAATCCAGTAATCGCCAGGATGATTTTTGCGGATATGGTAAGCCACCGGCGCGCCGTAGCGGTCAATTTCAACTCCGCCGCGCATGTATTTCGCGTCCATCGCGTTGTTCGGATTAGACAATCGGTCAGGTTCAATCAGCTGAATGCAAGTGGCAAATTTTCTGTCTTTAAGCCAAAGAGGCAAGGCGATGGCTTCGCCGTTTATCAAGCACGATTTGAACACAAGCGTGGTTAAACCGTGAAAATTAAGCGTGTTGGCCGCGTCGCAAGCGGTTGTTTCCGCCCAAGAACGCCAGAGACTTTCAACTTTGCCTTGCCATTCTTCTTCCCATTCCTTGGTTTTGCCGAGGAGTTTATAATCAGGTTTAGCCGATAATCTGAATCCGACACCGACAATGTTGTCGTTTAAGGTCTGTATCGCGCCGGCAGCAACGCCGTGGTTACGAGCCAAATCCCTTGAACGAGAAACGATAGTGGCCAATTCCGGCAATAAGTCGTTATCCGCCGAGCCGCGTGTCGGCAGCCACGAGGAAAGCTCCCGCGCCGTTATCGAAGCTGAATTATGCGCTGTATCGTTTGCCATTAAAAACTAACCTTTATAATTTTTCTTTTTAACACCGGAGAGCCTTTAGCCTCGGCCAGTTTAGACTTTAGATCGGCGATATAGGCTTCCAAAGCCGAGCGGCTCGTTTGGTTATAGGTTACCGAGCCGAAATTGCCGACATTAACCGAAACTTCCCGCGCGCCGATCATTAGCTGATGATACGCTTCCTCCGCCTCGGATAGCCGTGTTTGCAAAGTTTCAATGTCCATTTTGCCTCCGTTATAAATAAGGATCGTCAATTTTGGTGGGTTGCATTTGAATGAAGCGTTGTCGCTTCTTCAAAGGCTTTGTTTCATTTTTGCTTGGAATTTGCGCTTCCAACTCCATCCACGACTTTTCCGAGAACCTGTCCAGGCCATAAATCGCCGCAGCGGCACGGGCGTAAACTCGGCAATCCAACGCTTCGTTGCGGCGTGTCGGGTCTTTTTCCCACACCGGTTTCGGGTAGCCGTTGGTTATGCGCACCACCTGACGTTCCGCTGTCAGTTGCTTGAAATATTCCTCGGCGTATTGCGGAAAGTGACATCTGCCGAATTGTGAGGTGTCTTCGCCGACACGTTGCATTCTCAGCCATCTATAGAGTTCTGTCTTAATCACCGGTCCCGAAACATTCCAAACTTTCAGGCCTTTTTTCTTGGTGTCGGCTTTTGAGGTGGAAAGCAGCATCGCCGTGTCGCGGCTTTGCCCCTTAATCGCCACCACCGTGCGAGGTTGGCTCGCTCTCGCGCCTGAGCCGCCCCAGACCGCTTGACTATAGTTTTTGACAAAGCTGTAAACATCTTGCGTGGCGTAACCGCTGTCGACGCACATTACCCGAATGGGCAAGGTCACGCCGCTTTCATGCGGATAATCATTGTTCAACACTGTTTCAAGTTTGCGCCAGACTTCCGGTTTGGCGGTGTCGCCGTCCAGAACGAAATATTCCACCGACCAGCTTTGTTTTTGCCGTCCCCAAGCGACAACCTCGCACTCAACGCGGTCTTTTTGAATGTCCACGCCGGCGGTCAGGAACAACCCGCCATACGGAATCACACCGATTTTATAAGTTTCCCGTTGCTCATACAGCCGCTGCCATTCCGGAGCGTCGCTTTCTTGTTCGTAAGTTTCGCCGAGGATAGTGTTTTGAAAACCTTGAGCCAAAGTCGGATTTTTCTTTGCTTTCTCGTAAATGTCGACGCATTCTTTCCAAGAAAGCCATCCGACCGGAGAATAAAGCGAAGACAGATGAAATCCGGCGGTTATGCCGTCGCTTGGAGCCGACGGCTGCCAAAAACCGTTAGCCAGCATTTGCGTTTTATAATGCTCCGCGATAAACGAATGACAATGTTCGCATTCGTACATCACGGCGTTTTCCGATGAACGAATGTTATTCCACACCAATCGTTGAAATTTATGGCAAAACGGACACGGCACAACATAGTGGCGTTGGTCGGTCATTGAAAATTCCCGTTCAATGTTGGACAAGCCTTTGACTGTCGGAGTTGAAACCAAGAATATCTTTTTACGCTTGCTAAATGTGGCGGTTCTGCGTTCGGCTAGTAAAATCGGGTCGCCTTCGCCGTCAATGTCCGGAGGATAGCCGTCAATCTCGTCCATAAACAAGTACCGAGCCGGCATGGAACGCAATCCGACCGCAGAGTTCGCTCCGGTCATCACCAACACGCCGCCTTGAAAATCCTTTGAAAGAATGGTGTTGCCTTTATCACGGGATTTAGGCGAACAGACCACCGATTTCAACGCCGAACACTCCTCAATCAGCGGATCCACGCGTTGCCGCGAGTTGCGCTTGGCCATATCCACGGTCGGCGACACGGCCATAATCGGACCGGGCGCTTTGTGCATAATGTAGCCAATCCAGTTGTTGCCGCATTCGGTGCCTCCAATTTGCGCTCCTTTCATAAACACGACTTTTTGAATCGGACTTTTGGGCGACAGGCAATCCATTATTTCTTTCAAGTACGGTGTTCTTGAAGTCCGCCACCGCCCAGGTTCGGCTGCCGATTTGCCGGAAAGCACGCGGTATTTGTCAGCCCATTCGGAAACCGACATGTAACTGTCAGGTTCAACGCCTTTGAAAAATTGTTCTTCAATAAAAACATCGGCGTTAAAGCTCTCGTTCAATGAGGTCTCGGCTTTCTTCAAGTAATTTTCTGACATATTCATCCAACACCGTCACCGTCTTGTGTTCGTCCACCGCCAGCTCCGCCGCGATTAAAGAGCCGTAGCGCGTTGGAAACCCGATAAACAAGTCACGCAGGGAACGGCCGAGATTGAAAGCGTGCTGTCCGGCTTTTTTACGATCTATGGTTTCGCCGGTAATCATTTTTAATTTCGCTTTGGCGAGCATCGCCCGATAATAAACATCGGCGGTTTTTGCTTGCTGAAAAGTGGAAAAATTCTGCTTGCCGCCATTAGCAAGGCCGGATTGGGCTTCAAACAACGGATCGGTTTTGCGGCTTTTGGCCGGATCGGTGTTCATAAACCACTCTTTGTTGGCGACGTCAACGTCTATTTTGCCGTCGGTCGTTTTATGAATGCGACCGGATTTAAGCGCGGTCTGCACGGCGTTCAAGTTAACGCCCCGCATTCTGGCGTATTCACGCAATGATACTTTTTGCGACATCTTTTTTCCTTATTTCGCGAGATTGTACTGGATAAATTCTTTTTTCCAAGCATTAGTGTGATTGTGAATCAACCATTTTAGAAAGGATACGTTATGACTAAAACAATTCAAACAGCAAACGATGAAGCTAAAACTCTTAATGAAAAAGAGCAACCAAACGAAAAAATCTCTTTGGAAACCGAGTCAAAACCGGTTAAAGTAAACAAAACCAAATTGATGGTGGAATTGCTTTCGGCGGAAAACGGAAGCAGTCTCAAAGAGTTGGCGTCAAAACTCAACTGGTTGGAAAACTCTGTTCGCGGAGCGATGTCTACTTATGTTAAAAATCATCCGGAACATAAACTTGTTTCCGAGAAAATTCAAGGCGTTCGCACGTTTCGTTTAATTAAAGAATGAACTAACAAGTAGGCGAACAAGCAGGCGAAGCGTGAATTTAACATTCACGCTTTTCGCTTTTAAGCAGTTCTTTAAAAATATGCGCTATGACGTCAACGGTCCAGCCGTTTCCAATGGCCTTGTATCTTTGCGTGTCGCTGACACCGGCGGTGTAATCGTCCGGCAAGGTTTGCAAACGCTCGCATTCCAACGGCGTCAATTTGCGCACATAATAGTCTCCGTCCGGCAAATCTATTTTATACAATCCGGTTTTAGATCCTTTGCCGCCGCCGTTGGCGCTTAAACAAACCGATTTGCCGCGCACCGAATACACTCTGTTGCCTTGGCACGGTTTACCGCAAGATCCGACCACGACGGGAGCAAACACGCCCGTTGACTGCTGGTTGAACGGCGCTTTATAATAACCGGCGATTAAAGTGTCGGATTTTTCAGGGTTGATTGTCTTTATCTCACGGAATTTGTTGGCGCTTTTCACCGCGATGCCGACGCAAACTCCGCTATCGGTCGTAACCGAAGTCAAGGCGTTGGCTTTATTGTCCTTGCGGACTTCCAAACGCTTGGTTTTGTTTCTGGTCCTTAGAGCGCATCCAATATACTGAAAAAATTGCGGGATAATCGCCGTCAGACAATTGGCTTTTTTCTCCATTTTGCGACCTCGTCGGGTGTGGCTGTTTGGAAAAGCGTTGTCAAAACATTCGCCTTGATTTATTTCCGCGTATCCTTTTTTCGTGTTTTCAGCCACCAGCAATGGTTCGGCGACCATGGAACGCTGTTTGGTAATCAAACTGTGGTTAAAATACGCTCCTTTGTAATTGGAGGTTAAACAGTAACTTTTAGCGGTGTAGGGTTGACCGCTTTCCAAAACGCTTTTTAGCAATATTCCTTTATCTTCCGGCTGTTCGACAGGCCAATCGCACCAATAAAGCCGTTTGCGCTGCTGAGCCGAAACCAAAGCGGAGTTTATCAAAACCGGTTCGACGCCAAGAGCTTCTGAAATCGCTTGTTTGTTTTCCTTGCTCATTGAGGCCACGTTTTCAAGCAAAAAATGTTTTGGTTTGATAATTCTCAAAGCCTCGACATACTTCCAAAACAAACCTGAACGCTCGCCGGACAATCCTTGCCGATTTTGTTTGGCGATTGACAAGTCCTGGCACGGACTTCCTCCGATAAGCAAATCTATTTTGCCTGTAAATTGAGAAAAATCAATCTCGCGAATATCGCCCAAACGAATGATGTCTGGATAATTTTTTTGAGACACGGCAGCGGCGTACTTGTCAATTTCGCTGGCGTAGTAAACATCAACCGGAATTCCGGCGCGTTCAAGGGCGACACGTCCGCAGGATATGCCGTCAAACAAACTTAAAACTCTCAAATTGATTTTTCCAATAAAAAAAAGCCCGCTTAAGGCTCTTAAAGGTTAGATATAACAAGCGTACAATATGCCGCGCGATTTTATAAAACGCCGAAAAGCGCGTTATTTCGCCGGTTGCAAGGCTTATTCTTGATATAGATAAACGGGACTGTCACGTCCCGTTTATCCGCGCCGTTCGCGGAAAAGCAGAAAAGGAACTCGGTAAATAAGCATTCCTTGAACGGCTGAAAGTCCCGCTGTTTTGGGACTTTGTGGCTCGCTGGCGGTGTATTTAAGCTCCGCCGCGTAATTTGCTTTAACGTTTGCCGATGCAGAAGGAAGCCTCCACCAAGGCTTTTAGAGCGTTGATTGATTCATCAATTCCCATCAATCCGCCTAAAGTACAGCTTACCCGTCCAAGATCGCCGTTGGCGTTTTCCCAAGTTAAACCTTCTTTGGCGTCTGACACGTGTTTTGTTATGTCTTTAAGAATAGCTTCCATAGCTTGCACGTTGCCGGTTATAATAGCCAGTTTGATTTTATCGTCCATTTCGTTATTATTTTTTAACATTTTAATTTTCCTTTTCTTTACGTTTTCGCATTGACCACCTGGTCTTTGCTTACAATTCAATGAATGCTTGGATTTCAACTGAAGTCCAGTCCTTTCCGAATTAAAATCGAAGAAATAGCACAGAGAGATTTAGGCGGAGTTAGCACCCCGCCAAGTTTTCTGGTTAACCTAAAAACCAGTCTTTAACCTCTTTCCACGAGCCTTCGATTATCGGATCATCGAATTTATTTTCTTTGCCCCAAACTTCTGCCATACCGTAGTTACTATTGTATCCTGATTTTGGTACCACGCAGTAAATGACGTCTCCGGTCTCTATGTCGCAAATCCTAAAGTCGTCGAATAAACTACCATCACAAGGGCAATTGTTTTTAAAAAACACATAGGTTTTATCTTTATCAAACTTCTTCGATCTGCTGATGGCGTTCAGTTTCTGTATGAGGGTTTTTCCTTTATTTTCAAGGCTTGTTTCTTTGCAGAACCAGTCATACCATAAGGCTTTGATGTCCAACTCTCCACTTTTCCATTGTTTTAGCGTTTCCGTAATCGTTAATTCTTTTTTCATTTTTCGTTCCTTTTCTTGCATTCATTGTGGCGGGGCGTCAACCCCGCCGTAGTTCTTTAATCCACGTCAAACCATTTCATGCAGGTTATTAGCAGGTGATTGTAATCGCCACTGGTCGCTTCATCGGTGAATTGTTTAATTTCCGTTTGACCTAATTTTGCTTTGCGCATGGCTTCGCGGCATCTGCCGATTATGGCGAACGCATTGCCGTCCAGACCAACTAGTTGCACGTGGATTTCCGGATATCTTACTTTGTTTGTCATTTTTTCGTTCCTTTTCTAATTTTAGTTAACGCCAAGGCTATCTTACCTTTGCTAACTCAATGAATGCTTGGAAACACAATAAAGTCCAGTCAATAACGCATATTTTTTGATTATAATATATTGAAAATAAATAATAATTTGAATGTAGGCAAATAACTCGTCAAATATTCGCCGTAGCCGCGTTAAAACTTTTTTCTCGCACAATATACCGCTATGATTGTCACTCTCTGAAACAGCCCACGCACGGGCAAAACACAAAGAAAAAAGCGCCGGTTTGTTTCCCGCGCGCTTGTTTCTAATGTTTCTGTTTGTCACTCGTCCGCAATATTAACGCCTAGGTAACGGCAATAACTCGAGCCTGACGGGTCGGCGTAAAGCGGTTGCTCGTTATTGCAGGTTAATTCCACCACTTGCCGATATTCAACGCCGTTATGGACATTGTATCCGCCTTTGCCACTCAAAAAATCGTAATCGTTGAGCGGATTTTCACAAATGGCTTGATATTGCGCGGGTGTTAACTTGATTGTTTCCGCAATCTCCGCGATTTCAAAGTTGTGGCGATTTGCCACCGTGGTGCTGATTACTTCTTCAATGTCGCTTGGTTTTCTTACCATGTAGGTTTTGACTGTTTTCATTTTAAGTTCCTTTTTTTGTTAATGTTTACAAGTCAATGAATGCTTGCTTTTTGGAACTTATCCAGTTAATTCGACACTATTTTCCGTTTTTTCTTCAGAATTTTGCAGCACCGCTTTTTCTCCGGTGTAATCCTCCCAGCGTTTGACAATCACGTCGCAAAATTTCGGGTCAAGCTCCATTAAACGAGCCTTGCGGTTATTTTTCTCGCAGGCGATTAGCGTTGAACCTGAGCCGCCAAAGCCGTCCAAAACAATATCGCCGGATTTTGAACTGTTCAAAACCGCGCGCTCGACCAGTTCCACCGGTTTCATCGTTGGGTGCAAATCGTTCTTGACCGGTTTGTTATACTCCCAAACATCGGATTGGTCCCGGTCTCCGCACCAATAGTGAGGCTTGTCGGCGTTCCAGCCGTAAAGTATCGGCTCGTACTGGCGCTGATAGTCGGCTCGTCCGAGCGTGAAGGTGTTTTTCGCCCAGATTATAAAAGTCGACCATTTGCCGCCGGCGGCGACAAAAGCGTTGTAAAGCGTGTGCAGTTCGCTGGAACTCATGCAAACATAAGCGGCGCCCTTGCAAAACATCAAAAGATTAGATAAGCTGTCGGTTAAAAATTGCGGAAAACCGTCGCCGAGGTTGTCGTTCATAATTTTACGACCGCCAAGCGTCCCGGCGTGATAGCGAATGCTGTCTTTCATTGTCGAGCCATAATTCACATTATACGGCGGATCCGTGAATATCATGGCGGCGCAGTCGTCTCGCATCAATTTTCGCATATCGTCAAACATCGTGGTGTCGCCGCACACCAAACGATGTTCGCCCAAAATCCACACATCGCCGCGTTTGGTTATCGGTTCAACCGGAGCTTTAGGGACTTCGTCTTCTTCCGATTTTGCCTCTGTTTGAGGTTCGCCAAAGTTTTCCAGCTCTTTAAGCTCGTCTTCGCTGAAACCCAAAATATCAAGATTAAAATCGCTTTCCTCAAGCTCTTTCATCTCCAGAGCCAACATTTCCTCATTCCAACCGGCGTTCAGGGCGATTTTATTGTCGGCGATAACCAGAGCTTTGCGCTGTGTTTCAGTCAAGTCCAGCAAACGGATTACCGGAATTTCGGTTAAGCCTAAGCGTTGGGCGGCGAGTAAGCGTCCGTGTCCGGCGATAATAACATTGTCATCGCCGATTAAAATCGGATTGGTAAAACCGAATTCCTTAATGCTCGCCATAATCTGAGCGATTTGCTCCTCGTTATGCGTGCGGGAATTGCGAGCGTACGGAATTAAATCCGCGACCGGAAACGTGGCGTGAAACTCCATAAAAAACTCCATTTAAAATGAAAAACGACCAGCCAAAATGACCAGTGACCAGCCGGAGTATTTTCATATTCCGTTGTAGACCTTATGAATCCTAATGTTTATAAGATGGGCGACCAGTAAACAAAAAGCTGTTTGACTAGATTTTTAACGCGGCTTGCGCCCCCGCATACAAAAAAAGTCGGTGAAGGACCCGTTGATGTCATTCTCCAAACAATACTTGATATCTACTTTCAATATTCGTTATTATCTTTTCATAAATATCCGATGAGGTTAGTTCTTCTTTATTGAGTGTTTCAGCCAATTTATGAGCATCCGCCACAATATTAGAAAAAGTTTTTTTCATTTCCTTCATCATACTTGTCGTATTTAAGTGTAATTGAGTAAAAAGAGCTTCCCAATCTTTTTTTCGAATGGAACTATAATTACCTTTGCCATTTATAGTCATGGCAATTTTATGGCTGACTATCTTCTTTGGATATATATCAACCGACACCAAATCATAAGCGGGAGATAAAATAACTCTATTATTTTTATCTATATGTAAGAAAGAAAAGTTTTTAGCATGAGCATCCGTATTTCCTATTAGATAATTAAAAATAAGCAGCTGTATAAATTTATAACCATCTAAAGCTTTTTGATTGGAATATTCAGCTATCGCATTGTAAATCTGAGACACTTTCGGACCACCATCAGATTGATATTTTTTACGACTTAAATATCCTAAAACCTGACAGAAATCTTCCTGATGAATGCGTTCAATTTTAC
>CAVEOB010000012.1:19579-34662 GCA_963617265.1 Mediterraneibacter gnavus | reverse complement strand
TTATAAGACACGCCGTCAACTTTCAAATCGGTAATTAGAGGTTTATAACCTGATTGGTATGAAAACTCCAGCACCACATTTTTAGCAGCCACAGCTTTTTCCAGCTTTTTAGCCGCCTCTTCTTTGACATAAAAAGAATAAACCTGTTCAAACTCTTTAATCGGACAAGTTTTACCGGTAAATTGCGAACAGTCGGTTTTTCCCCAGTTCAGCTGTAAAGCAACATAATAACCGGAGAAAAAGTCTTTAGGGTCATAACCGTCCACAGCAATTTCCACTTTTTCAAAATGGGTTAAATATGACAAACGCAGCATATATCCGGCTAAAACAACAACCGGTACAAATAATAAAACGGCGCAAATTTTGGCGAATTTAGTCATTTTTTCTCTCCCACAACAGCTTACCGTATTTAACCAGAGCAAATACTGTTGCCAACAACAGCAAACCGGAGCAAATCAGGTAAATTCCTAAATATGTCAAATTGCTTGCATCGGCATAATAAGCCAGCAGCCGAACAACTGCCGCTAACACTGCTACATTAAACAAGCGGCGGCTATTGTTCAAATAGGCGTAAACAGCCAAAACGACACAAATAAGCAAAGACGGAAGCAAATTAAAGACATCCCAGCCAAATGTGGCAAAAAACCACACCAACAGCGCGAACAAAGTCAAATATCTGAAACGCGGCATTTTGTGATAATAAGCATAACCCCACATCAGCAATAAGCTGGTCAAAGGTAAAAACATTTCTACGTTTTCTTTAACAATACCAAACATCACTAATATACCTTCAATCACAAAACCAAGCAAAAACCACGGCATAAAACTTACTCTGCCGTGCTTGTGGTTTAAAGCATAAATAAGCAACGCTGCTACTATATATCCACAACAAGGCAAAGCAATTGTTAACCAAGGAAAATAAATCGTTAGCTCTGGAATTTTAGCAGAAATAAATTTGTCAGACATCGTTCCACTGCATAAAGTTACAGCCGACAGCATCAAAGCTCCGTTATAAAAACGCAACGGACGTTCCACGGTTTTATTCATCGGTTTGGCATAAATCATCCAGAGTTCGTAGGCAAATATTAGACCATAAAAAACAATCAGGATGTAGATGCAGTTTGCTGTGGTATAGCTCCAGCCGCTGTTAATCATCAGTATATCATCGGCGACAGTATTATAGAACAAAAATGATTTTGTTCCAATGAAAAGCAAAGGTATCCAAAGCCAAAGCAGGCGCGGCGTGATTAAAAACAGCGGCCAAGCGCATGCTGCCCACAAAAGGCAAGCCCCGCTAACATCGGAACGCAGCTGGAATATTTGCCCAATCAGCCCGATTACCGCCATAATCAAAGCAGCGAATACTCCGCACAGCACCTGTTTAAGAATCGGCTTGTTGAACTTCATTGCGGCAAAAACGCAAAGTGCGTTGACAATCATCAAAATGATAGCTCCGCCCAATTTTACATGGTTCGGAATCTGCTCCCAGTTGGCGGCAACCAGTGCGATAATGCCCAGCCCGATTAAAAATGCGGCAAAATAGGATAATACCATCAGCCAATAATTTTCATCGTGCAGTTTTTCCGGTGTTTTGGATAATGTTTGTTCCATTTTATTCTCCTTGATTAGCGGCTTTCAGCATAACTTCCGGCGCTTCAATACCCAGCAAATACAGCATTAGGGTCAGTACATCGCGCACCAGCTTAGCCATTTTCAGACGTGAAGCAGCCAGTTCCGGTGTGCCCGCTGACATAATCGGGCAAGCGTTGTAAAATGTGCTGAAGGTTTGTGCCAAAGTATAGGCGTAATCGGCGATAATGCTCGGCTCTTTATCTTTCAGCGCGCGCATAACCACACTGTGCACCTGCGCCAATTTCAAAGCCAAAACCCGCTCTTCGTTAGCTTGCAAAATAACTTTGCCGGCAGTCAGGTTATTAGCCTTGGCTTTACGTAAAATAGAATTGATACGGGCAACGGCGTATTGAATATACGGACCAGTTTTTCCCTCGAATTTAGCAAAGTCTTCCAGCTCAAACACATAGCCGGAAGCAATGGTGTTTTTCAAATCTTGGAATTTGATAGCGGCAACGGCAATTTGCGAAACCAGTTTTTCAATTTCTGCTTCGCCGTAACCTTCAACTTCTCCGGCTTTGGGCAGCGATTGGCGAACTTTATCCTTAGACATTTCTATCAAGGTTTCCAAATTCATCACGCCGCCGTCGCGGGTTTTGAATGGCTTGCCGTCCGCGCCGTTGACCGTACCAAACACAATATGCTCCAGTTCAACATTAGGCGCGATACCAAGTTTTGACACTCCTTCAAACACCTGTTCAAAGTGCAGGGCTTGGCGGCTGTCGGTAAAATAAACAATTTCCTGAGCTTGCAGCTGGTCAACACGCATTTTAATGGTGGCAATATCGGTGGTGTGATAAGTGTAGCCGCCGTCGGATTTAATCAAAATTACCGGAGGTTTTGGCTTATTGCCTTCTTCTAAACGGATAATTTCCGCCCCGTTATCAACTTCGGAAATTCCTTTTTCGCGGGCAAGCTTTACAATCTCGCTGCAAGTTTCGTGAGCGTCGCTTTCACCCCACCACAAATCAAAATGCACGTCAAGCTGCTCATAGTTCTTTTTTATAGCATTTACGGATTCACTGCGCAAATGCTGCCAAGCTCTGCGATATTCCGGATTACCTTCTTGCAGGGCGGCGGTAATTTTCCGCGCGGTTTCTTTAGCGGTTTCATCTTCTTTGCAGCGGATATTGGCTTTTTTATAAAATACAGTGATTTCTTCAATATTATAGCCGTTTACTTTGGATAAATCACCGTCCTGATGAATAATTTCCGCCAAAATCATTCCCATCGGCGTTCCCCAGTCACCCAAGTGAACGTCTGAAACAACTTCATTGCCGGCAAAACGCTCTATGCGCTGAATACTCTCGCCGATAACGCCGGAGCGCAGGTGTCCGACGTGCATTTCTTTTGCCACATTTGGACCGCCGAAATCCAAAACAACCTTATGCGAATTGGCAATCACGCCGCAGCCCAAACGCTCGTCAGCTGCCATTTTATCCATAGTTTCGGCAATAAAATCATTGGTTAATTTGATGTTGATGAACCCCGGACCATCAACCGAAACGCTTTCCACTTCCGGATAATTCTTTAGTTCATTGGCAATGGACTGGGCAATTTCCCGCGGATTTTTATGGGCAATTTTCGCCAGCGCCAAAGCGCCGTTGCATTGAAAATCGCTCAAATCGGCGCGGTCAGATACTTTAACTGCGGCAAATTTGACGTCTAAATCTAATTTTTTAAAAATTTCCGTTAAATCGTTGTTTAGTTTATTTTCCGGTTGAAGATTCATTTTTGGTTCCTTTTTTATTTACACATTTATAATAGGCATGGCTCGGCAGCAGCAGCTTGCCGTCCAAATGAGTTTTTTGTTGAAATTCGGCATAGTCGCCGGTTCCTTGTTTGAGACATTCGGCATCGGCTAACTTTTGCAAGTCTTCGTCATTGCTCCATAGACCATTGTAGCAAACAACAGGGGCGTCCGGTTTTGACGGACCGCTGTAGAGCTGGGATATATCTTGCGTTCCAGGGTTGCGCCGGCGGTCAATATAGGGATTTAACATACTGCATCCGCATAAAATCAGCAGAAATATCGTGCTTATCACTAATTTTAGACTAGACAATTTAAAAAACTCCATTAAATTATACTTTCAGTGAAAGGTATCATATACGAAGAATATTAAAATGAAAAGCGAAAATAAATATATTGGTGATGATAAATTTAAAAAATTTTTGGAACATTATAATTGTCCGACGCCGCTGGCGGTGGTAAAGCTGCGTTTTGCCGGCGCAATCTGCAGCCCGAATATCGAGCTGCGTCCGACAGATGTTATAGCTTCTCTTTGGGAAAATAACCAAGCTCCGCGTTTAGAAACAAAAAACGAAGCCGAATTGTTTTTTAAATTCTTTATGGGGCTCTGGGACGAAATGTTTGAACTGGTTTCGACTAACAGCGTTGTTTTGCCGCGCGTTGAGCCGACTGCAGATTTGATAGAAGTTTGCGAAGACCGTTACAACGAATTGGAACTAGGTTTTATTGAAGGTTTTTGGGGCGGTAAAGATGATGCTAAACTTCCGGCTTATATAGCGGAAGTTGTTGATTCTCTGTCGCAGCTGGCAGAAGTCTACAAATCGCTGATAAATAAAATTCACCCTGAAAAAGATAATAAAAATGTTTTTGACGCAATAATTCAATGTGATAAAATGGCGGCAAAATCCATCAATATGTTGATTGAGCACTATGTTTTGCCGCATATCGACAGTTTGCGCCGCACCGTTAATTGAGGAGAAAATAGAAATGGAATTGTTAGAAGGATTAAAAACACGCCGTTCGGTTCGTATGTATGACACAACCAAAAAAATTCCGCATGAAGATATTGAAAAAATTTTGGAGGCGGCGTCTTATTCTCCGTCTGCCCACAACAAACAGCCGTGGGAATTTTTGGTGATTGAAGATGCAGAAAAATTGGCTTCTTTGCGCACGATTCAGCCGTGGACATCGTTTGCCAAAAACGCTTCCTGCGCTATTATTGTCTGCAGCAACACCGATGAGGCATTTCACCGCGACAAAGAAGATGAAAAATGGTCGTATGCCGATGTTGACGGCACTATTGCCGCTTACAGCGTGCTGCTGGCGGCGCATGCTTTGGGATACGGCGCTTGTTTTTGCGGAGCTGCTCCGATGCCGGTAATTATTGAAAACCTGCAGGAAAAATTGCATATTCCGGCAAATATGCGTCCGATTGCGATTATTCCGATGGGCGTGCCGTCTGAAGCTCCAAAACAGCCGGAAAACCGCTATAATCCGCAAAAAGTTCACTGGGAAAAATGGTAATATTCCCTTATATTATAAAGGAATCGAAAAATGAAAAAACTTTTATTTGCCGCAATGCTTATCGCTGGTTCTGCTCATGCAGAAAATGCCGATTTGACTAAAATTGAAAATTATTTGAACAATATCAGCACTCTAGAAGCCGGATTTGTGCAAATGTCCAGCAACGGCGGTTCGGCTGAAGGCAAAATCTATATTGAAAAGCCGAGCAAAATCCGCATGGAATATACGGCGCCCGACCAGCTTTTGATTGTCGGCAACGGCGAATATATCATTTATAATGATAAAGAGTTAGACCAAATAACCAATATAGATTACAAAGATATTCCGGCAACTATGATTTTGAGCAATAAAATCAAATTTGACGGCAAAAATCTGAAGGTTACCGATTTTTACAAAGACAGCGGGCAAACTTCGGTGACGGTGGAAATGCCTAACTCTCCGGGGGTTAAGCCGATTACTTTGATTTTTGACAATTCGCCGTTTCGTTTGAAACAGTGGAAAGTGATTGACCAGCAGAATATTGAAGTAACAATTTCTTTGTTTGACGCCGAACAGGATAAAAAGCTGAGCGAAAATCTGTTTAAGTTTAATAAAAAATCCGAAAAAGGCTCATCTTCTTCTGCCAGCCGCCGAAAGTAAAAAAAACATGAAAAAAGTTTGGTTCTATTTTTGGCTTGGCTTGGCGGTTATCCCGAATTTGGCTGCTGCCAAAGAAAGCATTTGGACGGCAGATGAACTGAATTGCAGTGATGACGGTTTGTATTGCGAGCGAGACGGTGGTCGACCTTTTACCGGTCAGGTTTTCCGCTACAATGGCGAAGAAAAAATGCTTTCAACCTATCAAAGCGGCAGGCTTAGCGGTTTGACAACCGTTTGGGACGCCAACGGCAAAATAGTCAGCAAAACTTATTATAAAAACGGCAAAAAGCACGGGGTGGAAAAGATTTTTTATGATAACCGCACCATCAAATCTTTTGCCGAATACAAGGACGGCTATTTGCATGGCAAGGTGGAATATTACACCGAAAAAGGCAAGCTGAAAGGCCGTTTGAGTTACAAAAACGGCTATTTTGAAAAAGGCTATTGCGTGGTGAACGGGCAAAAACAAGATATCCGAGCCGGCCGTACAACCGAAATTTTGACATGCGGGGATTGATGAAAACAGGTCTGGTTTTAGAAGGTGGGGCGCAAAGAGCTATTTACACTGCCGGTGTTTTAGATGTTTTTATGGAAAACGGCGTGACGTTTGACGGTGTTGTCGGCGTTTCCGCCGGAGCTATTCACGGCTGCTCGTATGTGGCCGGACAGCTCCGCCGCAGTATTGACTACACGCTGGCTTACGCCGGAAATAAAAACTATATGAGCTGGTATTCTTTTTTCACAACCGGAAATATTGTTAACGAAGAATTTTGTTACCACACTTTACCGGAAAAACTTTTTCCGTTTGATCATAAGAGTTTTGAGGCGAGCAGCATGGATTTTTACGCCGTGTGCAGCAACTTGGAAACAGGGCAGGCGGAATATATCAGGTGCAGAAAAATGAATAAAACCGGCTTGGCGTATGTGCGCGCGTCGGCGTCTATGCCTTTTGTTTCGCAAATTTCTGAAATCAACGGAAAAAAGTATTTAGACGGCGGAATCTGTGACAGCATTCCTTTGTCGGCTTTTCAGAAAATGGGCTATGAACGCTGCGTGGTGGTGCAGACCCGAGCCGCGGGCTATCAAAAAAAGCCGAATAAACTCGGCTGGCTGGCGCCTCTTATTTATCGCAAATATCCAAAGTTTGCCGCGACGATAAAAAATCGGCATATTATGTATAATAATGAGCTGAAACAAATAGAACAGGCGCAGCAAAATGGTACGGCGTTTGTTATCCGCCCGAGTAAGAACATCAAAATTCATCACATGGAAACGAATAAAAAAGTGCTGCAAGCGGTTTATGATTTGGGGCGCGGCGATGCTATAAATCTGTTGCCGGAGCTGAGAAAATTTTTGAAAGAGGCAAAAAAATAATGCAGAATTTTACTTATCACACGCATAATCACGAGCAAGATTTTGACGGACATCAAAGCGCCGAAGCAATGATTGCCGCCGCCGAAGAAAAAGGCTTTGCGGAAATCGGAGTTTCCAACCACTTGATATGTCATAAAAATCTGCAGATAGAGAATGGCTATCAACCGATGTTCCGGCAAGATTTTCAAAGCGGAGAGGAGTGCTTCAAAAAGCATATTGAGCTGATACGCCAAGCGGCGGAAAAGCACAATATAAAAGTGCGTGTCGGTTTTGAGGTGGATTTTTTCCCGTCGGCGTATTGGCGGGATAATTTTGAAAAAATGCTCAAGCATTTAGATGTTGATTACCTTATCGGTTCAACGCATTTTATCCGTTCGGCGGACGAAAGTTTTTTGTGTAATATCTATCACATGAAATATCATCAAGATTTGCCGCAGCGGCCGGAGTTTAAGGAATATCTGCGCAACTATTGGCGCAACATTGTGGCGGCGGTGGAAAGCGGATATTTTACTTTTATCGCCCACATTGACTATATTACGATTTTTAATTTGTGCGTTGAGCCGGAATGGGACGAGTATAAATGGCAGGTCATTGAGGCACTGGAAAAGCATAAGCAGCCGTTTGAACTGAATACCAGCGGCTATAACCGCATAGATATGCAGCACCCAGCGACCTGGATGCTTGAAGAGTTGAACAAACGCGGCGTGCCGGTTATTATCAGCGACGACGCGCATG
The DNA here is from genome assembly GCA_963617265.1 of Mediterraneibacter gnavus. GTDB lineage: Bacteria > Pseudomonadota > Alphaproteobacteria > RF32 > CAG-239 > RUG410. Next base: position 27,008 of record CAVEOB010000012.1, on the reverse strand, counting down.
ATGTTTCTATGTTGGGACAGCACTTTGAACGTGCTGAAAAGTTGCTTTTCGACCTTGGCTACACCAATCGTTTCAATCCGTTTAAGGTATAATAAAGCAGGCTTATTGGTTTTTTGTAAGCAGATTTTCTGCAGTTTTAACTAAGCTTTTAAAGTAGTAAGATAAAAAGTCTTTACAAGTGAGGTAGTTGGAAAGCGTTTTTATACGAGGCATATATTTTAAAGGCAAAGTTTTATTGCGTATAGAAAATTTAGCTTCTTTTTCACTCATCTGGTAGCATTGCTGTAAGATTTTTAAAACTTCTTTATCCGATTTTTCTTTATACTGGCTGCTGGCTCCACCATCTCGAAATGATGTGAAAGTAATTGGGCAGATAGCAGGCTTGTAGTTTTGCAGAGCTAATTTTAAAATAAAATCATAGTCGGCGGCTAATTTATATTGTAGGTCAAAGCCGCCGAATTTTCTTAGTATTTCAGTTTTGGTAAACATTGTTTGATGACATATCGGCATTCGGCAAATAACTCGGCGCAATTTAGGCGGGCAAAGTTTTGCAGAACCGTTTGTTCTTAATAAATGATAGGCAGAGTAAACATAATCAGCATCGAGATTATTTTTAAATGTTTCGATTACTCCAGCAAAACCTGTATTGTTATCATAAAAGTCATCGGAGTTTAGAAAAGCAATATAATCACCGCTTGCTTTAGCTAATCCCTTGTTCATAGCATCGTATATTCCGCTGTCTGGTTCTGAAAAACTTTTTATCCAACCTTTATTTTCATATTCTTTTATTAAATTTAACGTGCCGTCAGTTGAAGCTCCGTCAATTATGATATGCTCAAAGTTTTTATAAGTTTGGTTATGAACACTTTCAACGCACTGTTTAAATGTTTCTTCTCTGCCGTTTGCAATTAAATTATAAGTTGCAGTTATAATGGTAATTTTAGGTTCAGACATTTTATTTTCCTTTTGTAGAGATAATAAAGCTAAGCAGCTTAAAACGCTTATGCAAAAACGCATACATAGCTATTTGCCTTTTTAGGGAAAGGCTGCTGTAATGCACTATTTTTTTATTTATCAAACTTTGCAGGCTGCTTCTGACTTTTTCATAAAGTTCCTTATTTTGCTGGGGTGTATATTTTTGGTAGAAGTCCTTAACAAACATACCGAATGCATAGCGGTCGGCGATTTTTTGCAATAATTTGCGTTCTTGCGGATAATCTTGAGAAAGGCTTATAATTTCTTGCGGCAAAGCCGTGTATTCGGTAATTCGTTTATCAGAAAGCGGCTGCAAGGTTTGATTATCTTCTCTTTGGCGGTAGGCTATGAGCTGCAATTTGCAATAAACGGCACGCTGGCTTTTAAGTAATACGGCAATATTAAAAAGTATATCATTAATAGCCGGAAGCTTTGCCGAAAAGCTGATGTTTTGCAAAATTTCAGCTTTATATAGCTTGCACCACATAAGCGTTTCTATTTTTTTCTTATGCAAAAATTTAGCCCTGAAAGGATAATTGCAAATACCATTGTACTCCGGTTTATATCTTTCGGTAAAAATATAATTGTTTTCGCCATAGAATTTTAAGTAGCTGCAACAGCTGATATCTGCTTGGCTTGTTTGTAAATTGGCCAAAAGAATTTCTAAATATTGCGGGTGATAGATGTCATCATTGTCCAAAAAGGCTATGTATTGTCCTGACGCGTCTTTTAAACCTCTGTTACGGCTTGCACTTCCGCCGGAATTGGGCTGGTTGATGACGTGAAAACGGGCATCTTTGGCGGCATAGTCGTCTAGAATTTGCGGCGAATTATCGGTTGAGCCGTCATTAACGCAGATAGCTTCCCAGTTTTTATAAGTTTGCGCCAGCACGCTGTCTAAACAAGCCGGTAAAAATTTTGCGGCGTTATAAACGGGAATTATTATAGAAATCAAAGGTTCGGTCATTTTTTATCCTTTCAGTGCGGCGTTAACAGCGGCGGTGAGTTTTTTCGCCACTTGCGGCAGAGTGTAGTTGCTTTGCAGCAAATTGTAGCCGTTTTTCGCCACCTCTTTGGTTTGCTCAAAGTGTTCCAGCGCATATTGCAATTTATCGGCTAACTCAAGAGGTGCTTTGATTCTAAAAGTATAGGCGGCGTCAGCGTGACGGGCAAAAATTTCCGCCGGTCCTTCGGCAAGTGAAGTTACAATCGGCAGAGAATAATTCATCGCCTCTAAAAGCACAATTCCAAATGGCTCAAAATTTGAAGGCAGAACAAATATATCCAGCGATTTGTAAAACTCGTCTTTATCTTTAATCCAGCCCAAAAGTTTTACGTCGTTTTCAAGCCGGTTGTCGGCAATTAGTCTGCGGATTTTTGCGTCTTCATGAACATACGTCGCCGAAGCGCCTCCGCCTAAAACCGCTCGAAAAGGCACGCCGCGTTTTTTTAATTCCGCCAACGCCAAAATATAATCGTCAAAGCCTTTCATGCCCGATCGCGCCGATAATCGGCAGCTGCTGATAAGGCGGAAGCGGGCGGAAAGGCTTAACGTCAGAGATTAAATTCGGAATGACAAAAATTTTATCTTGCGGAAAACCTTGATCGGCGAAAATCCGTTTTTGATGTTCGGTTATGGAAAATATAAAATCACATTTTTCCAAATGCTTAAATTTAGGATTATGCGCCACGCCCACAACTTTTATATGCAGCATTTTAGTGGCGGCAATAACCAGTTCCAGAGCTTTTTTGCTGTGCACGATAATTAAATCCGGCGCAAATTTTTTGAATTGACGGTAAAAAGTCCAAATTAAAAACAAGTTGAGATGTGAAAAGCGGATTTTGCATTGTTTCAAGCTGGGGTGCGGGCGGATCTTCTCGTTAATCTGTGCTCGTTTGTCGGTAATGGCCAGCACTTCGAAACCTTGCGAGAGCAGGGCGTTGTTGTAGTCTAAAAACGCTTGCTCAATTCCGCCTAACCCGCGCGCAATCATAATGTTGACAATTTTCATCAATCTAATCTCCAAGCTTGTCGGTTAAAAACGCCTGCAAAAAAGAATTTTCCTGTGGTTGTTTTTTATATTTATAAGTTAGTTTGTGGATATGGGTTTCATTATTTATCTGCTGCCAAAATTTTGCCGAATATGGCGAGAAAAAGTTGGCTTCCAGTTTGTAGCATTCATCGTATATCACAGGTGTTTTTCGCCATAAATCAGCACATTGCTGATTGCTTTCAATCATTAGATCAAAGAAAATATGATATAAAAAATAGTTGAGCAGTTTGTTCTCATTCTTCCAATATGCCCAAAGTAAATTTTGCATATTTACTAAAAGCGGGTGGCCGGCTTTGCTTTGCAGCAGCCAACTGTTGCTGCCGACAAAAGAGTTGCGAATATGATAGGCAAAAAAGTCGCTTTCAGTAATTTCGGCCGGCAGCGGCGCTGTTAAAAATACGGTGGCGTCAATCCATACGCCGCCATGCTTTGCCAGTAAAGCAACTCTCAATAAGTCGGAAAAATGAGTGTTGCTAATGATACCTTTTTGGTGCTTTTTTATAATATAATCCGGAAAAGTAACATAATCAGCCATATTATCTTGGGTAATTACTGCGATTTTGTAATTTTTACATTGTCTGCGTACAGATTCATAGCACTTTTTTATGACTTTCGGAGCGTTATCCATACCTTGCAGTCAGCAAATAAAGATTGTTTTGTTGGTTGTTTCCGACATTTGCAGATTATTTTGCAACGTAGGCAGATAGCGGGATAAATAAGACTTTTCCAACGCTGTGGTTTTTTGTTTTAAAGCAGTCTTGCGCTGTTTTTTATCTTGGTATAACAACGGGATGTAAATTCTCAACCATAGTTTGTGCAAGCATACGGAAAGATAGTTCATTTTTTTACTCCAAAAATTTGGCAACGGCGTTTTTGACTGCTTCAAACAGGCGAGGGGTGGAGTGACCGCTGCCGGCGTTGATAATCAGCTTGGAATTAGGCAAGGCTTGGTGCAAGTCCCACGCTTGTTTTACCGGACAGCAGAAGTCCAAACGGTTGTGAATAATCAACGTTGGAATATGTTTTATGGCCGCGGCGTTTTGCAAAATTTGATTGGAGCTTAAAAAGTATTTGTGCTCTTCAAAATAAAAAGCAATGCGCGCGGCTTGCAATTCGGCGTAATCCAGTGTTTCAGGCGTGCGGAATTTGGGCGCCAGACGTCCTAGCAAATATTCATAGCTGCCTAAATAGGTCAGAGCTTTCAGATTATCTTTAGGATTTTTAGAAAACAGCAAGCGGCGATAGGCCGGATAAATATCGTTACGGCGGACTTTTTGGCGCATTTCCGCCCATAAATCCGGATAAAAGCGCTCGCTTTCCGAACTGACCCAAGCCGTGTCATAGGGTCGGGCTAAAAATACGGAACTGACAATAATCTTATCTACTTTCTGCGGGTAGGCTTCAGCGAACAGAAGCGCCAAAGTAGAACCCCACGACGCGCCGTGCACAATCAGCGGCTGATTTATTCCCAGATATTCCAGCAGGCGGACGGCGTCGGACAAGGCGGCGTCGGTTGTGTTATTGCGCAAAGCGTCCTGCGCTTCGGAATTTCCGCAGCCGCGCTGGTCAAATTGAATAAAACGATATTGGCGGCTGAACAATTTGGCGTATTTGGGGCGCGACGAACCTCCGGGACCGCCGTGAAAGGACAGCACCGGCACACCGACCGGATTGCCATATTGGTAATAGTGTATTTTATGCCCGTCTTTTTCCGGTAAAAAGCCTTCGCTATAAGGCTTGGGCATACGATTAAAAATGTTCCACCACATAGGCGCCTCCTAAATTTGTTTTTAGAATACAGTTTGATTGTGTGTGGTGCAAGCAGAAAAACAAAACTGCAAACAGAGAATATAAAATAAGAATAATATCTTATATAAAATAAATTTATAATAAAATACTTGACTTTAAAAGATTTTTATTATAAATAATAAGAAGTAATAAAAACTAATAAGGAGAATAAAATGTCGATACCAACAAGAAATTATATATATGGGTTGTCACCCCTAAAGCGAGAAAATCCAGCCAGAGGGCAAAGCGAATGGTACTATTTTGATCCGCGCAATGCTTCTACATTTTCGGATTTTAAGCAAATAGACGTGCCAAGTCAGGATACGCCAAACCCGCAAGCCAAGGAGATTCAGAATTATATTTTCAAAACAGATCCGGATAATTATAAGCTGCTATACGGTAACGCGCAGCCGCCGCAGGAAAATCAGCAAAACCAGTTGCAGCAGCCGGAAAATAGTATTACTAAGCCGATTTTTCCCAATCAGCAGAATAATCAGATATTTTCACAGCCGCAAAATGCGACAGGGCAGGCTATTGGCAATAATATTGCGCAGCAGCCGGCTAATGGAATTATAAAAACTCAACCAGAAGATAATTCTACATTACAGGTAATGAAGGAAAATTCACTAATTTTTGGTAATAAAGAACCTAAAACAACATTGCAATTTATGGACGATATTGTAAAACATGGAAAAACTTTAACGTCATTGCCTAATTCTCAAGAATTTACAGTAGCAGAAATAGCCAAAGATAGTGCAAAAAGTTTCGTTCAAGGATCTGTTGGAACTGCTGAGCGTGTTGTTAATGATCTTACTATGGATGCTTATAACGTGATAAATTCAGCTTTTTTAGATGGCTCATACAAACAGCGCCAAGAGGAGCTGCGACAATTAGCTAAAAGTTCTAATTTAGAAGGATGGTTTGACTTTGCTAATTGGGTTGCTTCTAATTCAGCAAAAATTGCTGCAACGTTATATTTGAAGAAAATAAAAGATCCTGCTTTATATATTTATGACAAAATAACTCATTTAAAACCTCTTTAACTTGACTTGTATTTTTATATAAAGTATCATAGTAGGTGTCTTAGATATAAAATGCCTACTATATGTTTATAGAGAGTATAGATATGGATAAATACTTTATAAAGTTGCAAGATAAAATATTTTGTGTGCTGCAATTATTTTCTTTTAGGGGAAAATATGACAGCGATATGTTTTGGCAGGTTGTGTTATATACACTGTTGATAGTGCTTATTCCAACAAGATTTATGAGTACTTATGCTTTTTTGGTTGGCGGGATTTTTTGCTTTTATATTATACTTGCTGCTTATCAAAAGCGTTTGCGTTATATGGGAAGAAAAGGCACTTGGCATATCATTATTTTGTCAGTTTATGCGATGTGGTGTTTCTTGAGTGTTTTACTGCCGGAAAATAAATTTATTCAAGATGATAAGGGACTGCCGTTTATTATATTTGCTTTTAGTTTTGCCGAATTGGAAGGAACAAAAACGCCGGAGAATGATAAAGATATCTCTAATCCGCTTTTGCTCTATCCGTTTTTATATTTGATTTGTTTTGTCAGTGTAACCGCGTTGTTGTGGTATTTGCTTTCAAGGTGAGGGAACAATGAAATATATTTTAGCAGTGCTTAGCTTTTTATATGTTATTCCGGTTTACGCAATGGAAAAGCAGGAATGTTTGAAAAATGTTGAAAATCTGAATATTGAACTAAGTAAATGTTATATCAATATGTCTGAAAATGCATTATCTACAGCGGAAATGAATGAGGCGCATTATCAATATGTTGACTGTCTGACTACTGTTGCTAACAAATTGTTTGATACAATGTATAATCATAATAACAAGCAAGTGAAAGAAAATTTTAATAAACTGATTGAAGCAGTATATGCAATGTCGCATGATATAAATGAAAAGAGCGATATTGCAGAAAACATCGGCGGAACAATGCAAACTACTGAAGCTCTTAGTGAGGCGGAATACTGGATTAAACAGCATGTAGAAAACTATATTAAAAGTGCAAAGGCTGATTGTATGGAAATGTAAGCCGCGGGAAATGGGAAAAATTACGAAGAGGAATAGATAATAAGAACCTTAAAGAAATTCTAGGTAATGTTCATCGGAAAGATGTAAGTAATGACCGTAATGTTTGGGCGGAACAAAAGATTAAAGATATAGAAAAATGGTAATATGAAGGCTGCAAAAGTGCAGCCTTATTTTATTACAAAAGTAGACATTGAATTAAAACTATCTTCATTTGGTGTACGGCTATAATCTCTGACAAACCAATCACTTTCATAACAGTAATCATCACTAGCATCGCAATGCCTTATTGTATAAGTGTGCATAATGATTTGATTATATTCTATACATTCTAAAGTTATATAAGTGTCGGTATTTTCTAACATTTTACAATTATCTGTTTCATAATTACCAAAAATATCAATAGTTTTTTGTTGATTAGGGATTAAAAATGTGACCCTAGTATCTCGTGAAATTGGGGATAGTCTTTTATAAAATAGTTCGTTTACAAATTTTTCTTCTTTATTTTGTTTTTCCGTAAAAAAATAAAGAAAAATAGAGGCAGATATTACG
>CAVEOB010000012.1:0-19569 GCA_963617265.1 Mediterraneibacter gnavus | reverse complement strand
ATGTTGGTGAGTTTAGCATCTTTAATATTAAAAACAAGTTATTTTTTAAATAAATTATCTTTTTGGTTGACTTTAAATAAAATACATATTAAAAACACCAAGTGTAAGGCGAAATAAAATATTTGTTAATTTTCTAGTTAAAGGGAGAAGCTTATGCAGACTTTTGTTATGTGCTTGTTTTTAATGAGTACGGCTTTGCTTGTTGTCCGCAAATCTTTTTGAAGGCTGTTTGGCTGCATAATATTTTGAGCGGGGTAGCTGAAATAAAAAAATAAGTCAAAACTTAAGATGTTTTGACTTATTTTGTGTGAGAAGATTGTTTGCAGAAGTTTACATTTCTATTGAATAGCCGCTGTCAATTTCTACCAGTTGGGAGACAACATCAAAATCGGCGGTGTTGCAAGAATAAATTGTATACAGCACTTCGCCAGCTTTTACGCAGTCGCCGGTTTTCTTTTTCAAATCCAGTCCCGAACCAAGGCATTGCGTGGCACCAGCATAAACTCCGATTTTGTTGATGGTTGTGTTATTGATACCGCTGATTACGCCGTCATACGGTGCAACCACATCGCGCACATATTGCCCCAGCGCCGCCGTTGGTTTAGCGCCTTGGACGTTGACAATTTTTTCAAACGCGGCAAGCGCGCGTCCGCTTTCCAAAATTTCTTTTGCCGCGGCATAGCCTTGTCCGCCTCGCAGCTGCGGGTCAAACTCTAAAACCCGACCGGCTAAAAACAGAGATTTTTCTTTCAAATCTATCGGAGCAGCGGCGTCATTATGTAAAATCTGCAGCACATCGCGGGCTTCTAAAACCGCACCCACGCCGTTGCCGATAGGTTCGCTGCCGTCGGTTACCACAGCGTCGATAGAAAGTCCGAGCATATCGCCGATATATTCAACTTGCTTGCGAATGCGGATAGCTTCGTTAGTGGAACGCACGCGCGCATTTGCACCAACCGGAATGTCCAGCACCAAATGGCTGACGCCGCAAGAAATCATCATGGCGATAATGGACGCCAGCACCAGTTCATTTTGATTTATGCCAAGCTGGCTGCGCACATCGTGTAGCAAATGGTGGACTTTGGTTTCTTCCATAGAATCATAGTCGACCAGCGCGCCGTTGTTTGCCCGCACCAGTTTTTGAAATTTCGCCGCGTTAAAGTCAACGTTAGCCAGCACACCCATCGTGTCGGCAACACCAGCGCAGGAGGTCAGCGAGCGAATGGCTGGTTTGGCAATAGGTAAGCCATAGGCTGAAGCAATCGCTAAAATAATTAAGTCGGTTTTGTCTGCCGGCACGCCGCCCAAGCAATGCTGGTCAACAACCATACTTTTTTCGTCCCAATGCAGTACTTTTTTCGCAACAAGTGCTTCGGTTAGAGATACAAGTTCGGTTGAACTCATAGAAGAGGAGCACGCCACCAAAAACGCCGCCATATCCATTTTGGAATAGCGTCCGGCGGCAATGTCGTTGATAATGGCGGCATAATCTCCGGAAGACAGAACCTCGCCCAAAATTTTGCGGTGGAGGGCGCGGCTGCTGGAAGACGGTGCTGCCAAGCTGACGTGAACTTCTGTGCCTTCCGACATATTTAAGTTATTAAAAGCGTCGGTGTTCAGCCCGATTTCGTCCACATCCAACACATCATTTTTGTTGACGATTTGCAAAAAGGCGTAAATGGTTTTGCTGCCTTTGTGAATTTCCAAACGGGTGGCTTTGTATAAATCATCAACCTTATAAAGAGTGCAGTTTTTGTTTATATAGGCGATGTTTTCGCCAAACGACTGAACCGGAATGTGTTTTAATTTGAGCATGCTGCCTCGCTTTTGTTGGATTATCTGAATGACAAGTTAATGGTTAGTCCGTCTTCCGAGCAAGCGCTTGCAGCTGCACCAATGCCCATTGGGGCAGGGTGGTCTTTGTTGCCGACAAGGGCAACGGTGTCAGAGGCGGTGCCAATGTTGACAGCTTTTACATTATCGCCCACGGACAAGCCCATAAATCCGCTGGAACCAGGGGTGCCCCAGTTGGTGGTGACAATTTGCATGCACATTTCTTCGGTAGCGTCTTTAATTTGCACTGCATATTTTACTTTGTCACCGATATATTCCACATTATAGGTGATGCCGTTAGCACCCAGCATACTCGCGCAGGCGCCGAATTCTTCGGACAAGAAAATATCCGGCACGGCTTTGGCTTTGCACAGATAATCATTCATTGAAGTTTTGGCGCTGTCTTTATCTTCTTCATATTCCCGCGCCATGGTTCTAGCTCTGCTGGCAAGCTCACCGGCTGTTTCGATTACTTGGTTGGCTTCATAAGAGTTGTGCATTTTATTTACAAGACTGAACCCGCCGACGCTCAAAACGCCGATAATGGCGAGCACGCCCAGCATTTCAATCATGGAACGACCGTTTTCATTTGTTTTCATGTTTTGTCTCCTTATTTAAATTTCTAAATACAGCCTGTATATGCAAATGATAAACTATTTCCGGTTTTTTTAGAACATAATTCTGTGGCTTCACTCAAGGTCATTGGGTATGAAGGAGTACCGGCAATAGCTTCTTTATTTGTAGACGCATTTATAAAAAAGCTTACAAATCCTGTTTTGGAAGTTTGTCCAAAATCAGTTGTTGCCAGACGAATGCAGTCGTTTTCTGAGAGATTGCTAACTCTGTATCCAAGTTTTTTCGGATAATTTGTAGCGGCTGTCACATAATAGGCAACATTATTTACACCATAAAAACTATCGCTTCCGTCTTTTATTTCAAAGTGACTCGGATAAGCTTTGCTTTGTCTTACCATAATGCCATATCCATATCCACTTGGACTTGTGTCGTATCCTTCATCAAACTGGCAAGCTAATTTTCGGGTCATACGAACAAAATCAGCAAAGTCATTAACCATTTGCGCCGATTTTAGATTAGATTGAAATTGCCCGATAATTCGTAAACCGCCGACGGATAATACGCCGATGATTGCCAAAACGCCGAGCATTTCAATCATGGAACGACCTTTTTCCTCTATATTTTGCATTTGTCTCTCCCTCTAAAACAAGCAAGAAACAGCCCTTAAATAGAGCTGTTTCTTGACTTTTATAATTATTTACGGTCTTTTTCTTTCATTACTTCCGGTGCTTTCTGCACATTTTTAATTTGTGAAGTAACCGGTTTATAAATTGTTTGCTGCCAAGGGCTTTCCTCGGTGTATTCATGACCGCAGATGCTGATGCCAAGGCTGCGCAATGCCGTTTCGGTCGGAATGAATATATCCAAGCCATCGTTGGTTTTTACTCCGCTCGGAGCCATGCCGTTAATGGTGCAGTCTTTATAGATAAGCGCTCCGCCGACAGTTACATTCTGCACAAAGGTATTAGCCAAAATTTCGGCGCCTTTGGCTTCGCTGTAACGATAACCTTCGACACGTGCGCTGTTTTCCAAATAGTCTTCGCCGTCCTTAAAGTCTTTTACATCAAGCAAACCTAAGGTTAAAAAGCCGTTGTGACCTACTTCAGGCAAGTTTAAGTTCAAAGCCAGCGGCGTATATTTGGTGCTGGTTTCCAACATCAGCAAAGCCGTGTTCTTTACCGGATTGATACGAACCGCATGCGCTTTCAGTTTGTCATTGCGAACTGTTGTGATGTCGTTGCTGTTATCTTTGCGGTCAACCAAATCTGCCGAAGTCAGAATAAAGCGGTCAGAAATCAGCAAGCCGGCGCCTTTGCGTCCGTTAGAGCTTTCTATTTGCACAATTGACGAGCGCAGGCGATAAATTGTTTCCGGCGACAGCTGCTTGCATGGGTCGGTGGCGTTAACGCAGAACTTGTCCAGCGCCTTTATATCGCCGGTGTCTACCCAAGTGTCGTCCACAACCTGACACATGCCGTCCGACTTAATGTTGCCGTTTTCATCTATGCAGGAATTGATAATGTCATAGGTGCTGTTAACATCGCCGCTTTCTTCAATTACATCGTTAACAACCGCGCCGTTTTCAATAACTCCGCCGTCTTCGACAATTTCCGGTGCCGGTTCAGCCATGCATGGAGCGCAGCCATAAGCGTTATATCCGCCGTCTTCTACAATTTCTGCGGCAGGCAGAGGAGTAACCATACCGGCGTCATCATATGCCGGAACCATGGTCATTGGAGCTTGAGCGCCAGGGCACATGCACGGCTGGCAAGGCTGGCATTGCATCGGGTCAAAGCCAGGTCTGCCGATTTGGCAGTTAGTCATGCACTGATATTCTTGGCGGTATCCGCATTTTGCCGGATTCAAAGCACGTTCTTCTTCAACCAAAGCCACGCGTTGGTCAGCAAGTTCCTGCGCGGTTAAGCGGGTGGAGAGTCTTTCTTCAAAGCCAGGCAAGTTGCGCAAGTTGCCGGCGGCATCGGCAAAAGCGCGCTCAATCAGCTTAATTTCGCCGTTGGCTTCGCCTTCGTCTAATTCGCCGTAACCGGTGCTTTCGCCTTTCCAAAACATTTTGGTTTGGGTTAAATCCATTAAGCGCCATACGACGGTGATTTCTGAAGAACCGTTGCGGGCATTATTTTTCTGCGACTTATCCCAGCTGTATTCATCGCAGATGTTCATAAAGTAATCGGTAATTTCCGCCGTCAAAACATATTCTGGAATTTGCGCTGTACCGTTGTCAAGACACAAGTCGTGCGGCATCGGCAAAACTTTATAGCAATCGCCAACCACGTCTTCAAACACCGAATTAAAAGCAATGTTCTTTTCCAAAACACGCCCTTTGTTCAGCATGGCTTCTTTATCAAAGCGGCGGCATCCGAAAATACGGAAGCGGTAGTTGCCGAGTTTGGTGCGATATGGTTCGTCTCCGTTATTTTTGATACGGAAATCCACATGCGCCAATGATAGCGGAGCCATTTGGCAGCAGTTGCGAGCCACAGCGTCATAAACAACAGGCGTATACGGAACATAGTTTTTGATTTTTATTCTTTCCGGCTGACGTTCGGCGCATTTTTTGCAAGGTCCAGGGAATAAGCTGCCGTCTTTGGTGCAAGAAACGCAAGGTCCGCCCGGAAATAAACTTCCGTCTTTATCTTTAGTGTCGCAGTTGGTGCAGGCACCGCCAGGGAACAAACTGCCGTCCCTGTCATTTTGCGGAGTGCTGACCGAAGAAACTCCGTTTCCGTAACCGGCAGCGATTGCCGCGGCGCTGAGCAGACTGATTCCGGCGGTTGCGGCAAATATATATGCTATTTTGCGAGATTTTTTCATATGTTTGTTCTCCTATACCTGTTTAGACGGCATGACATAGCGATATGACAATGCCTCAGCTACGTGTACTTTAGACACTTTTTGTTCATTTTGCAAGTCCGCAATGGTGCGGGCAAGTTTTAAAGTTCGGTGATATGCTCGTGCCGACATTTTCATTTTGTCAGCAAAAGCAATCAGCATTTTTTGCGTTTCGGTGTCAAGTTTGGTTACATCTTCCAGCAAGTCGCCTTTCAGCTGCGAATTGGTGTGCAAAGTTGGGTAACCAAGCTTTTTGAAGCGTTCTTCCTGAATTTTGCGGGCGGCAATCACTCTTTCACGAATGACCGCCGAGCTTTCGCCTTTTTTGACTTCGGACATTTCCCACGGGCTGACCGGCGGCACCTGAATATGAATATCAAACCTATCCATTAACGGACCGGAAATCCGCGATTGATACTCTTCGGCGCATTTCGGAGCGCGCGAACATTCCTGACCTTGGCAGCCTAAATAGCCGCAGCGGCAAGGGTTCATCGCCGCAATCAGCTGAAAATTTGCCGGATACTGCGTATGGCAGTTAACGCGGGAAATGCTTACATAGCTAGTTTCAATCGGCTGACGAAGAGCTTCCAAAGTGGTGCGGTTAAATTCCGGCAGCTCATCTAAAAACAGCACGCCGTTATGCGCTAAAGAAATTTCCCCCGGAACACCCTTGCGCCCGCCGCCGATAAGCGCTGGAGTAGAGGCATTGTGGTGCGGGTCGCGGTATGGACGTTCAAAACTGATTTCGCCGTTTTTCAGCTCGCCAGCAATGGAATGAATCATGCAAGTTTCCAAAGCTTCTTCGGTGGTGAGCGGCGGCAAAATTGTAGTCAGGCGGGAAGCCAGCATAGACTTTCCAGCTCCAGGAGTGCCGACCATCAGCATATTATGCGCGCCAGCTGCGGCAATTTCCAAAGCCCGTTTTGCTGTTTCTTGCCCTTTGACATCAGACATATCAAGAGTGGAAGTTTTACTTTTCTTTTGCCGTGCCACAGGTCTTGGCAGCTGCTGCACGCCTTTAAAATGGTTAATCAGCGAAAGCAAGCTCGGCGCGGCGACAATATCTTTTAAGCCCGACCAAACCGCTTCGCTGCCTTCTGTTTCAGGACAAACCAAGCCTTTATGCCGGCGGTTGGCATGTATCGCCACGGGCAAAACACCGTTTACTGGCATAATTGCGCCGTCAAGCCCCAGTTCGCCGATAACAATATAACCGTTTATTTCATCGGCAGGGACAATGCCTAAACCAGCTAAAATCGCTAAGGCTATCGGCAAGTCAAAATGCGAGCCTTCTTTTAATAAATCTGCAGGAGCTAAATTGATGATTATACGCTTGGCAGGTAGCTCCATACCGATGGAAGTCAGCGCCGCACGCACGCGCTCTTTGCTTTCGGCAATGGTTTTATCCGGCAAACCAACAATATTAAAAGCTGGAATGCCGGAAGAGATTTGCAGCTGCAAATCCACATCCAGCGTGTCTAATCCGTTAAAGGCTATAGTGTTAACGTGCGCCTGCATTCAATTCTCCTACCATCTCGGGACGTTTTCGCCCTCTCTCCAACGGCGTGTCGGATAGGAGCCTTTGCTCAGCAAGTCATATTTTGCCGGCAGGGTCGGAACATTTCTAAGCTGGGTATAGCCGGCACATTCAAGCCGTTTTACACATTCTTCCATGGCATCGTCATCGCCGCGGCAATATGCAATAACCCGAGTTTGCAAATTTTGCATAACAATTTGTTTTTTATAGTATTTGTTATTTTCTACGCTTGGAAATTCACCTTCAATATCATCAGGATTTATTTCTTCTTCATCTTCCGGCGCGGTTTTTTCCTGCGGGGCTGCAGGCTGCGCATTTTCTTGCATTACGCAGCCTGGAACTTGATATGCTCCGGCATCGTCATAAACCACCACCATGGTTTCTTCTCCGCAGTTTGGATAAGCGTCATAGGCGTAGTCGTTGTAGTATCCGGCAGACTGCGTATAGGCAAGTTCGCTTGGCTGCGGCGGCGTATATTCAAACGGGTCTTTGGTTTGCTGCGCTGCTGGTGTTTCAACTTGAGCCGATACCTGCTTTTTTAGCCGCGGGCGAGGTTTCGGGTCTTCCATTAACTCCACGCATGAAGTTAAAGCGGTAAGACCAGCGATTAGAGCGCATATTTTATAAAATTTAGTCATTTTTCCTCTTTATAAAACCATTTTTTACCAGCATAGCGCTAAAATGTTAAAATAATATTTAAGAATTAGCGGTTCAGCCAAGAAAATTTTAGGTATGAAAAATAAATAATGTAACTTTTTTAATGATTATTAAAAATTTTTGCCTTATACTATATATAATAAGGGAGAATCTTGTATGGCAAAATGTATAAAATGCGGAGCTGAAGACTGTGTGAAAAATGGAAAAGTTTTTGGGGCGCAACGCTATAAATGCCGGCAATGCGGCTATCAATTCACTAAAGAGTCGCCGCACGGAAAATCTATCTTTCAAAAGCTGATGACGCACGATTTATATGCTGCTGGACTTTCTATGCGGCAAATTGCAAATTTGGTCGGAGTTACTCCGCAAACGGTTTCGCGCTGGCTAAAAAAATGGCATTCCGTTTATCAGTTTGAACAGGGAAATAATGCGCTTATGTATAGGGTTAATAGCTCAAATATATTGGATTGCCTTAATGTCCGTAAGGGTGAAGAATATGTACTGCTTAATAATAAGTTACCCACAGGCGCCAAGGTCGCTATTTTAATCCAAGCGCCGAAAAATCATTAGAAAAGTTACACAAACTTTTTTTGCCTTGCTTTAAAATTTTTTAATTTTTATTTTTAGCCGAATTTAAAAAAATTAAACAGAGGAATAAAATGAAAGTTAAAAAAATCAAAAGCAGACACATTTATCTCAACACCTTTTACGCACTATGTTTTGTGGCGCTGGGCTGGTATTTAAACAACCGGTTTTCTCCGTCCGGCAATATGGAATGGGGAATGGAAACACCATCGGTGCAAGTCGCCGAGTTGGGGCAGAAAGACGTGTCGGCAAAAAAGAAATATATTGCCAATGTTGAGGCAATCAACAGTGTGGATATTGTGCCGCAGGTATCCGGTTATATAGAAAAAATTTTGTTTGAAAACGGATCTCAGGTCAAAAAAGGAGATGTGTTGTTTGTGATTGAACAACGCCGTTACCGTGATAACTTAAAAGCGGCTGAAGCCACGGTAAAGCAGCTGGCTTCGGATTATAAACGTCTGCAGGAACTGCATCAGAAAAAATTTATATCCGACAAAGAATTAGAAGTAGCTGAGAGCAATTTGAAAAACGCCGAAGCTCAAGAGGATTTGGCGCGTTTGAATTTGGAATATACTGAAGTCACTGCTCCGATTGACGGTGTTATCGGCAAAGCTTTTATAACCGAAGGCAATTTGGTTAATGCCAACAGCCAGACTTTAGCCCGCGTGGTGCAAATGAATCCGGTTCGAGTGGCTTTTTCAGTAACCGATAAAGAACGTTCGGTATTTTTGGATAAATTGAAAAACGCGCAAGACGTTTTTGTGGATATTGTTCTGCCAAACGGGGAAATTCAAACCGAAAAGGCGCAAAATCTGTTTTTCAGCAACGAAGTAAACAGCGATACCGCAACCATTCCGGTTTATTTGGACGCTGAAAACAATTCAGATTTATTGGTTCCGGGAAACTATGTTGATATAAATATCCGTTTTACCTCCCGTGAAATGGTTTTATTGGTTCCGCAAGTTGCCCTTTCGGAAGACGCCAACGGTACTTATGTGATGACGGTCAGCGAAACGAACGGCAAATATTTGGCTAAGCAAAAATATATTCAGCTCGGCGATGTTGTTGATGACCAGCAGGTTGTGCTTTCCGGCTTGGATAAAAACGATAAGGTGATTGTGCAAGGCTTGCAAAAAGTCCGCAACGGCGCCGAAGTTAATCCGATTTTTGTCAGTGCGGACAAGTAGGAGGTATTGATGTTTTCAGCATTTTTTATTAAACGTCCGCGTTTTTCGTTTGTTATTTCCATTTTGATTGTGCTGGTCGGGATTTTGGCGCTGTTTAATCTGCCGGTGGCTCTGTATCCGGAAGTTACTCCGCCGCAAATCACCGTCAGTGCCTCATACCCAGGAGCTAGCGCTGATGTGATTGCCAAAACAATCGGTATTCCGCTGGAAGATGAAATCAACGGCGTAGAAGATATGATTTATATGGACTCTTCATCTGAAGATTCATCATATAAATTGACTGTTACCTTCAAAACTGGCGTTGATCCGGATATGGCGCAGGTAAAAGTGCAAAACCGCGTCCAGCAGGCAACTTCTAAAATTCCGGAAGAAGTTTCTCGTCAGGGAATTTCCGTACAGCGTGAATCTTCTAATATTTTGGGCTATATTGTTTTTTCATCGCCTGATGATTCCTTAGATGAAAAGCAGATTGCCGATTATGTTTATAACAATATTCAGCGTATGCTGGCAAAAATTCAAGGTGTGGGCAGCGTTGATGTTTATTCGGCGCAGCTTAGCATGCGCGTGTGGCTGAACGCCGATAAAATGGCGGCTTTGCAAATTACCGCTGATGAAGTTTACAGTGCGATTTCCGGTCAAAACTATCAACCAACCTTGGGTAAAGTCGGAGCGGCTCCGACCGGCGGCAGCAATCCGATGGTTTATACTTTGCAAACTCAAGGGCGTATGTCAACAGCCGAAGAATTTGAAGAAATTATTGTCCGTACGGCAGAACAGGGCGGCTTGGTGCGCTTAAAAGACGTGGCGGCTGTGGAATTGGGACAGGAAACGTACGCTACCTCCGGTCTGTATAATGGCAAAAGCGCGGTGCCGGTGTCGCTGAGCCTTTCTTCAGGTGCTAATGCGCTGGAAACAATGAAAGCGGTTAAACAAGCTTTGCAAGAAGCGGCAGAGTTTTTTCCGCAGGGTTTGACCTACGGCATTTCTTATGATTCCACCAAATATGTTGACGCCTCGGTAGAAGAAGTGGTGTTTACGCTGTTTTTAACCTTGTTATTGGTGGTTGGTGTTTGCTATTTCTTTTTACAAGATTTTTATTCTACACTCATTCCAACTTTGACGATTCCGGTTTCCATTTTGGGAACATTCGCCGTGATTTTGGCTCTTGGCTATAGTATCAATATGTTTACGCTGTTTGCTATGCTGCTGGCTATCGGCGCGGTGGTTGACGACGCTATTGTGGTGGTGGAGCGCGTGGTGTTTTTGATGCAGAATGAAAAACTTAACGCCAAAGACGCAACCATGAAAGCTATGAGTGAAATAACCGGCGCGCTGGTTGCCACCTCTTGCGTGCTGCTGGCTATTTTTGTGCCGGTCGGCTTCTTGGGCGGTATTGTCGGTAAAATTTATCAGCAATTTTCTGTCACTATCGCTACGGCAATTATGTTTTCATTATTAAACGCTTTAACTTTGTCGCCGGCGCTTTGTTCGCTGCTGATTAAAAATATCAAGCCGCGCACTTCCGGTTTTTGGTACGAAGTTAATAAAACGATTAACAATGTGATACATTTTTATGCCCGCACCGTGTCGTTTTTGGCGAAAAAATTGAAGGTTGTGTTTGCAATTATGGTATTGCTGTTTGGTTTGGTCGGAATTTTATTCGCCACTGCGCAAACCTCTTTTATTCCCGATGAAGACCAAGGCGTATTGGTGATGAGTATGCAGCTGCCGGAAGGAGCCTCCAAACTGCGTACAATGTCGCTGATTGAAAAGGTTGGAGCTTTAATCCGTGAAGAAAAAGACGTTGACAACGTTTCTGATGTTATCGGTTTTTCACTTATGGGCGGAAGAGGCGAAAACGTTTCTATGTCGTTTATTGTTCTAAAGCCCTGGGAAGAACGTAAGCGTCAAGACCAATACTCAACAAATATTATGAATCGCCTGCGGGCAAAAATGCAGCAATTTCCGGAAGCTGAATTTCAGTTTTTTGAAATGCCGGCAATTCCTGGGTTAGGTACAGCAAATGGTTTGGATATCCGTTTGCAGTCCCGTCAAACGATGGATTATCAAAAACTTGACGCGGCGCTGCAAAGCTTTTTAGGTAAAATCAATCAGCTGCCGGAAGTGGCGTATGCTTACACCACATTCAACGCTAAAACTCCGAATATCTTTTTGGATATCGATCGTGTGAAAGCGGAAACGATGAAAGTTCCAATGAGCAAGATTTTTTCCACTTTGGAAACTTATCTGGGTTCGGCTTATGTCAACGATATCAATCTTGGCACTCAGGTTAATAAAGTGATGATTCAATCCGATTGGAAATACCGCGATAACATTGATAACATCAACGAGCTTTATGTGCAGAATAATCTGGGGCGTATGGTGCCGCTGCGCGGTTTGGTGGACTTGCATAAAGTTTTGGCTCCGCGTGTGGTTGAACGTTATAATCAATATCCGGCGGCTTCTATCACGGCTGTGCAGAAACCGGGGTCTTCAACCGGTGATGCTATGGCGGCGGTTGAAAAACTGGTCAGCAGTCTGCCAAAAGGTTTTTCTATTGAATGGTCAACTATGAGCTATCAGGAAAAAACAACAAACGGACAAATCGGTTATTTGCTGCTGCTGTCGCTGACTTTTGCCTATCTGTTTTTGGTGGCGCAATACGAAAGCTTTATTATTCCGATTCCGGTATTACTTTCTTTGTCAGTTGCCGTAAGCGGAGCTATGCTGGGTCTGTTCTTCAGCGGTATGCCGCTCAGCATTTATTCTCAGCTGGGAATTATTTTGCTGGTGGGTATGGCTAGTAAAAACGCTATTCTGATTGTGGAATTTGCTCGAGATGAACGAGCTAAAGGCGCGACTTTGGTTAACGCGGCGGTACGCGGTTTGCGCGAACGTTTCCGTGCGGTGCTGATGACGGCTTCAGCCTTTATTTTGGGTGTGTTCCCAATGGTGATAGCCGGAGGCGCAGCCGCTGCCAGCCGTCAAGCTATCGGTGTTCCAGTATTTTGGGGAATGCTCATCGGCACACTCGGCGGTTTGTTTATTATTCCGATGGTGTATGTGTTAGTCCAGAGTATTTATGATAAGTTTATAAAACTCATAAGACATTAAAGCTAGTGCCTTAAAGCAAAAAAAAGACCTTCATTACACAATCTGTAATGAAGGTGCTTTTTTAATTTGTTGCAAAAATTAGAAAGTTTTTTCAAGTTTTATTTTATAATTCAGAGCCTGCTGTGCCAGCCAGTTATATATGCGCTGCATAGAAATATCCCCGTTGGCGGCAAAGTCTTCGGGGTGCCATTGAATGCACAATATATGCTTTTCGGCGTTTCCCCAGGCTTCCGGTACATTGTCTTCCGTGCGGGCATAAATCGTCAATTTGCTGTCAGAAGCATAATATACAATTATAAATGAATGTATGAGGGCTTGTATTCAGTGTTATATATTTGTAAATAATTTTAAAATTTTTTGTCAATATTATTTTGTCGGATTTAGTTTAAAAAACACTTGAATTTAAAATTTATTTGCGGTATAAAGCTCTTTGTCTGAGTTGTTCGGGCGAATTGGCATGCCTGACAGCTTGTTGTTTAATTCCAGTTTATTGAAAGGGAATAAAATGCCTAAATTGAAAACTAAAAGAGCCGCTGCTAAGCGTTTCGGCGTTACCGGCACCGGCAAATTGAAAAGAAACCATTCGTTCAAGAGACACCTTCTCTTCAACAAACCAAAGAAAATGAAAAGACAGGCTCGCGGCTCTGTTATTATTGCAGCTGCCAACAAGTTTGTTAAAAAGTTTTTACCGTTTATTTAGGGGAGGATAGGATATGTCTCGTGTTAAAAGAGGTTTAACGGCTCATGCCCGCCATAAAAAAATTTTGGATATGGCTAAAGGTTACAGAGGTCGTAATAAAAATGTATTCAGAGTTGCTGTTGAAAAAGTTGAAAAAGGTTTGCAATATGCTTACCGTGACAGAAAAGCAAAGAAAAGAAGTTTCCGCTCTTTGTGGATTCAACGTATCAACGCTGCTACACGTATCCATGATATGACTTATTCTCGATTTATCAGCGGGCTGATTAAAGCCGGTGTTGAACTTGATCGTAAAGTTCTTGCTGATATCGCTTTGAAGGAGCCCCAAGCATTTGCTAAGTTGGTAGAAACTGCCAAAGCGGCTCTTAAGAAATAAAATAGATACAAAGTAAAAAATAAAAAAGAGTTGGCTAAAGGGCAGTCCCGAGGCGGACTCTTTTTTATGTTTAAAAAACTAAGGTTGCAAAATATGGAAAATTTAGAAGAATTAAAAAACGATACCCTGACAAAAATTAAGGCGGCGGCGAATTTGAAAGAATTAGATGAAATCCGCGTGGCTGTTTTGGGTAAAAAAGGTAAGTTGACCGAACAAATGAAAGGCTTGGGCGCGTTACCGTTGGAAGAAAAAATTGCCGCGGGCAAAGCCTTAAACGTGGTTAAAACCGAAATTGACAACGCTATTGCCGCACAAAAATCCGTGTTGGAAGAAAAAGCTCTAAACGAAAAATTGGCCAGCGAAACTATTGATGTTACATTGCCGGTTCGTCCCGAAACTCAAGGACGTATTCACCCTGTGTCCAAAATTTATGAAGAAGTTGTCGCTATTTTCGGTGAAATGGGCTTTGAAGTGGCAAACGGTCCGGATATTGAAGACCAATTCCATAACTTTAACGCTTTGAATATGCCGGCCAACCATCCGGCACGACAAATGCAGGATACATTCTACCTCAGCAGCAACCCTGAGGAACCGTTTGATATGGATACGGCCTATGTTATCCGCACTCATACATCAGGAATGCAAATCCGCACAATGGAAAAACAACAGCCGCCAATCCGTATTATTGCTCCGGGGCGTACCTATCGTTCCGACTATGACGCTACTCATACTCCGATGTTTCATCAGGTTGAGGGCTTAGTGATTGATAAAAATATCACAATGGCGCACCTCAAAGGCTGCCTGTATGATTTTATGAAAGCCTTTTTTGAGCTGGACGATTTGCCGGTGCGCTACCGTCCGTCATATTTTCCGTTTACCGAACCTTCGGCCGAAATGGATATCGGCTGTCTGAAAACTAAAAACGAGCTGAAAATAGGCGCGGGGACAGATTGGCTTGAAGTTTTGGGCTGCGGTATGGTGCACCCGAATGTTTTGAAAGCCGGCGGTATTGACCCGAACGAATATCAAGGTTTTGCTTTTGGCTTGGGTATTGACCGTCTGGCTATGCTGAAATACGGTATTCCAGATTTACGTACATTCTTTGAATCTGATGTTCGTTGGCTCAAACACTATGGTTTCACTCCGCTTGACTTTTCTTCTATGACCGGCGGATTAAGCAATAACGGAGGACTTGCACGATGAAATTTACTTTGTCCTGGCTCAAAGAGCATTTAGACACCACAGCTTCTTTAGTAGAAATCAGTGAAACTCTGACCCGTATCGGTTTGGAGGTTGAAGAAGTTTATAATCCTGCCGCTAATTTGAACGGCTTTATCACCGCGCGTCTGGATAGTGTGGAAAATCATCCGGATTCCGACCATTTGCACGTTTTGTGCGTGAATGACGGAACTCATAAATATCAAGTTGTGTGCGGCGCGCCGAATGTGCGTGAGGGCTTAATCGGTATTTTTGCACCGGAAGGTACGCTTATTCCTCTGTTTAACGAACGTTTGAAACCGGCGAAAATCCGCGGGGTGGAAAGCTGCGGTATGATGTGCGCCGTTGATGAACTCGGTATCGGCACTGACCATAGCGAAATTATTGAACTGCCGGCGGATACGCAAATCGGCAGATCGGCGGCGGAAGTTTTGGCGATTGATCCGGTGATTGAAGTTTCTATCACGCCGAACCGCGCCGAATGTTTGGGCGTGCGCGGTATTGCCCGTGATTTGGCTGCGGCTGGATTGGGTAAGTTAAAACCGTTGAATATTGTTAAAACTCCGGCGAAATTCGCTAATCCGATAAAAGTTACGGTGGAATGTCCGGCGGAATGTCCGACTTACACCGCGCGCTATATCCGCAATGTGAATAATAAAGCTGAAACGCCGAAATGGATGAAAGACCGCTTGAACGCTATTGGTTTGCATTCAATTTCACCATTGGTAGATGTGACCAACTACATCAATTATGACTTGGCGCGTCCGCTGCACGTTTTTGACGCTGACAAGCTGAGCGGCGATTTAGTGATTCGTATGGCGAAAAACGGCGAAAAATTTACCGCGCTGAATGACAAAGAATATGTGCTGAATGACAAAGCCTTGGGTATTTGCGATGCGGAAGGCGTACAATGCTTGGGCGGCATTATGGGCGGTTTGGCTAAAGGCTGCTCGGCGGAAACGACCAATGTTTTGCTGGAATGCGCTTTGTTTAAGCCAGAATGTATTGCCTGCACAGGCCGTCATCTGCAAATAGATTCAGATTCCCGCTATCGTTATGAACGCTGGGTTGACCCTAAATCCAATATCAGCGGTTCGGATTACGCCACGGCAATGATTTTAAGCATTTGCGGCGGCGAGGCTTCGGAATTGACCGTGGTTGGTTCGGAAGACTGCAAACCGCAAGTGGCTTATCTGCGTCCGGAGCGTTTGGAAACCTTAATCGGAATGTCGGTAAGTGCCGAAAAATCTATGGAGATTTTGGATAAACTAGGTTTTGAAACTTCTTTGGAAAATGGTAAAATCAAGGCGGTTTCACCAAGTTGGCGCGGTGATATTGAGGGCGAACACGATTTGGTTGAAGAAGTGGTGCGTATGATTGGTTTGGACGAGATTCCTGCTGTTTCTTTGCCGCACGATAAATTTCCGAAAGAAACCTTGTCGCCGGCGCAGCATAACGCTTTAATTGTAAAGCATGAGCTGGCTTCGCGCGGTATGTATGAAACCGTGACTTGGAGCTTTGCCGATAGTGATTTGGCGCAATATTTCCGTAAAGGTCATGAGGCAATTATCTTGGCTAACCCGATTGCCAAAGAGCTGAATGAAATGCGCCCGTCAATTTTGCCGAACTTGCTGACAGCGGTTAAAAATAATATTGCCCGCGGTTACGCCAATGTTTCTTTGTTTGAAGTGGGACCGGAATTTTATGGTCGTCACCCGCAGGAGCAAATTATGGCGACCAGCGGTGTACGCTGCGGTCAAACTTCTAAAAAAGATTGGACGCACAGCAACCGCGATTATGATGTTTTTGACGCTAAAGCCGATGCTTTGGCAGTGATTGCCGCGGCTAAAGGTCCGTTTGAAAATCCGCAGATTACTCTTGACGCGCCGTCATATTATCATCCGGGGCGTTCTGGAACCTTGCGTTTGGGCAAAAATGTGCTGGCTTATTTCGGTGAGATTCATCCGGCGGTTTTGAAAGCGTTGGATATCAAAACCCGTGTGGTGGCTTTTGAAGTAAACTTGGATAATATTCCATTGCCGCGCAATTCACAGGGTAAGGCTCGTAAAAAACTGGAATTGTCGCAGTTCCAGCCGGTGGATAAGGATTTGGCCTTTGTGGTTGACAAGTCGGTTAGCGCCGCTTCTATTATGGCTGCCGCTAAAAACGCCGACCGCAGTCACATTACCGATGTGCGTGTGTTTGACGTTTATGAGGGCGAAAATATGCCGGAAGGTAAAAAATCCGTGGCTGTCGGCTTGACATTCCAGCCGGTGGAACAAACCTTTACCGATAAAGATATTGAAAATTTGATGAATAAAGTTATAGCGGAAGTCGGTAAAAAGACCGGCGGCGAATTGAGATAGGAGAAAATAAATGGCTTTAAAAAACAGTCGTAAACAAAATTATCCGGAATGGTATCAAAGCGTGGTTGCCGAAGCCGATATGGCGGAAAATTCCGTTTCTCCGGGGTGTATGGTTATCAAATCTTGGGGCTATGGAATTTGGGAGCGCATTCAGCACGAAATGGATTACCGTTTTAAGGAAACGGGTCACGAAAACTACTATTTTCCGCTGTTTATTCCGCTTTCTTTCTTTCAAAAAGAAGCTGACCACGTTGAGGGGTTTGCTAAAGAAATGGCGGTGGTTACTCACTCTCGTTTGGTTAATGAAGACGGCAAATTAAAACCAGCTTCCGAATTGGACGAACCTTTGATTGTGCGCCCAACCAGCGAAACCATTATTGCCGATTCATTTTCTAAATGGGTGAAGTCGTATCGTGATTTGCCGATTTTGCTGAACCAGTGGGCGAATGTGGTACGCTGGGAAATGCGTCCGCGTTTGTTTTTGCGCACCCGTGAATTTTTGTGGCAAGAGGGACATACAGTACACGCCACAGCTAAAGAGGCTGAAGCGGAAACCACTAAAATGCTTGGGGTTTATAAAGAAGTTTCGGAAGATGTTTTGGCTATGCCGGTGATTGCCGGACGCAAGCCGGAACACGAAAAATTCCCAGGGGCGGTAGATACTTATTGTATTGAAGCTATGATGCAGGACGGCAAAGCTCTGCAGGCAGGTACCTCGCACTTTTTGGGGCAGAATTTTGCCAAGTCTGCGGATATTAAATTTGTTAACCAGAACAATGAACAGGAATACGCTTACACCACCTCTTGGGGCACTTCAACCCGCTTAATCGGCGGCGTGATTATGTCGCACGCCGACGATGAAGGAATGGTGGTTCCGCCGAGAATTGCGCCGTATCAAATTATCTTTATCCCGTTGATTAAAAAGAATGACGATGCCGCTAAAATTATGGCGTATATTGAAAATATTCAAGCTCAGCTGAAAAATAAAACCGCGTTTGGCGAAAGACTGCGCACCAAAATTGATCCCCGCGACAAAGCAAGTGTGGATAAAGTTTGGGAGTGGGTTCGCAAAGGTGCGCCTATGGTTTGCGAAATCGGTGCCCGCGATATTGAAAACGGCGGTTTGATGATTAAAGAGCGTATTTTCTTTGGTCAGCCGGAAGGCAAAAAAATTATGAAAACTGAAGAATTTGTTGCTTCTGTTAGTGAACGTTTGGAATTTTTGCAAAATGAAATGTTTAAGCATGCTAAAGAGCGTTTGGAAAGCAATATTCGTACCGATATTAAAACTCCGGAAGAATTTGCCGCTTATTTTGCCAATAGCAACGAGTGGATTGAAGACGGCAAACAAGGCAAAGTAGCGTTTGTGCGCGGCAAATGGTGCGCGGATCCGGCAACCGAAGAATTGCTGAAAGCGATGAAAATAACTATCCGCTGCATTCCGTTTGACCAAAGCGGAACCACCGGTAAATGCTTATTGACCGGCAAGGACGCAACTTTAGATGTGATTTACGCGCGCAGTTACTAGTTTTTAGAAAGGTAAAATAATGTCAAGACAAACTTGTTTTATGATTTTTATTGCAGCTTTGGTGGTGATTATGGCGTCATTCATTTTTGGTTTCGGCGTTGTAACCGTTCCGGTTTCGGAAACTTTCGCCGCTATGAAAGGGCTGTATTTAGCTATTGCTGCGCTGGTGGTTTCCTTGCTGCTCTTAAAGCAAAAATACTACTGGATTTTGATTTTAGGCTGTGCCGTAGTTGCTGCAGTATTACTCCAGCTTTTAGTTGTCGGCGGCTCGGTTATGAGCATTGTCGTTCTTTATAAGATTGCAGCGTTTGTGGTGTATTCTTATTTAGTTCAACTCGTCCGTTTCCTGTTGTAAACTCAGCTAGCTGGTATCTGCTAGGGATTTTTGTGCTCGTGTACTAATTTGTACACGTCGCTTAAAAATTCCGGCGCATCTACACACGCTATCCGAGTTTCTGAGAGTTAGCGCAGCGCGTCTAGCTGGTATCCTACTAGGGATTCCTAGTTAATATCATTATTTGAGTTTTTTGGAACTGGATAAGGAGAATACCTATTTAAAACTTGATAATAAGTTAAAAATAGGTTATCTTTAACTGAGAAATTGGTTAAAGAAACGGTTTACCCCCTTTCGTAGTTAAAATATGTCCGGTCTGTACACCGGACTATTTTTGTATATAGGATAATGATTCGCTTGTCAAATTTAATCTATATTGATTATTGCCGGACATGCCATATAAAAAAGCGTAAAGTTTAATAACTTTACGCTTTTAGAATTGTCAGGCGGTCAGTGCCTTGAGACAGTCAGACATAATGCAGATAGGGTGTTTTGTGCCAGTATGAATTAAATGTATAAATCTTAGCACATAATTCTAAGTGAAACTCGAAGTCTTCTGATTCAGTCAAACTTTGGAATTTGCGCTGTACCAAGAACATTGCCATTTTATCATGGTACTGACCTCGGGCAACTTGCTGCAAAGCCAAATAATGGAGCCAGAAATTTCATACAGACTGAACAAAAAGTTCTGAACAGCGGACGTACTGAATG
>CAVEOB010000011.1:27141-36302 GCA_963617265.1 Mediterraneibacter gnavus | reverse complement strand
AGGATAAACAATAATAACTATTTATTTTTTTAAATTTAAAAGGGAAAATTTTTTGTGTATAAAAATGATTGACTTTTGCTGGTATATTTAATATAAGCAAAGCAACAAAACTTTCAAGTTTTACTGTTCTATTTTAACAATCTAAAAAATTTAAGGTTAATATGCATTTAAAAGAATTAAAGGAAAAGTCTCCGACCGAGCTGTTGACTCAAGCCGAAGATTTAGGGGTTGAAGACGCATCTTCTATGCGTGTTCAGGATTTAATTTTCGCCATTATGAAAAAATTGGCTGAAGTTGATACCGTTATTTGCGGTGACGGCGTTATTGAAGTTCTGCAAGACGGATTTGGCTTTTTGCGTTCTGCAAAATCTAACTTTTTAGCCAGTCCTGATGATATATACGTTTCACCGGCTCAAGTTAAAAAATTCGGCTTGCGCACAGGCGATACGGTTGAAGGCGAAATCCGCTCGCCAAAGGATAATGAGCGCTATTTTGCTTTGACTAAAGTTAATGCTATTAACTTTGACGACCCTGAAAAATCTAAGCTGCGTGTAAATTTTGATAACTTAACACCGCTATACCCAACAGAAAAGCTGAATTTTGATATTATTTGCGGCGATAAAGATTACACTACACGCGTGATTGACTTAATCGCTCCGCAAGGAAAAGGACAGCGCGGCTTGATTGTGGCTCCTCCGCGCACTGGTAAAACCGTTATGCTGCAAAATATTGCCCACGCCATTTCTACAAATCATCCTGAAGTATATTTGATGGTGCTGCTGATTGACGAGCGTCCGGAAGAGGTTACAGATATGACGCGTTCGGTTAAAGGCGAAGTTATTTCTTCTACCTTTGATGAGCCGGCAACACGCCACGTTCAGGTTGCTGAAATGTGCATTGAAAAAGCTAAGCGTTTGGTAGAAAATAAAAAAGATGTGGTAATTCTTTTGGATTCCATAACCCGTTTGGGACGCGCCTACAATGCAGTTGTTCCTTCATCAGGCAAGGTGCTTACCGGTGGTGTTGATGCTAACGCTTTGCAGCGTCCAAAACGCCTTTTGGGTGCAGCCCGCAATGTAGAAGAAGGCGGTTCTTTAACAATTATTGCAACAGCTTTGATTGATACAGGCTCTCGCATGGACGAGGTTATTTTTGAAGAATTCAAAGGTACTGGCAACTCGGAAATAATTTTGGATAGAAAATTAACCGATAAACGTTTGTTCCCGACTATTGATATAACCCGTTCCGGCACCCGTAAGGAAGAGCTTTTGGTTGACCGCGCTACCTTAACAAAAATGTGGGTTCTGCGTCGTGTATTGATGCAAATGGGGATGACAGACGGTATGGAATTTCTGTTGGATAAGCTGCGGCAGACCAAGAATAATGCTGACTTTTTCCAAAACATGAACTCATAGAGTATGAAACTCGTCTAGCTGGTATCTGCTAGGGATTTTTGCGCTCGTGTACTATTGTGTACACGTCGCTTAAAAATTCCGTCGCATTTACACACGCTATCCGAGTTTCTTAGAGTTTTAAAAATAACTGCGAAAAAATCTTACTTCGTATTAAGCTCATTTACTAAAGTTTTTGTAATATTGGATTATGCCGTATTTTATATAATCAAATATTACAGAGCAAGCTATTGGTACAGTTATTCCAACAAAACAATATAATATCCACCAGCCTTGTGAAATATCATAGGTTGGAAATGAACTTAGTCTATATGGCGGTAAATTATAAAGTTTTACTTGTATGTATGTTATGATTTTAAAGGCTGTCAGATGTAAAATTAAGATACTCATAGTATATTGACCTATAAATATAAATAAATTTGTTAAAATTTTATTATATGTAAGTATATAAGCTAATGTATATGTGAATAAGAATCCTAATGCACTTTCTAATATAAATAATGAAGGATAACTTATATTATTGTTGCTTAAATCTATATTGAAATTTAGATCTTTTCGTAAAAAGCAAATAATGAAAGCTAATGTACAGCATGATATTAAAAGTAATGTGAAGCTACTACTAAGTTGATTGAGATTGTATTTTGACTTTATAAAATTTGTAATTAAAAATAGAGGGAAAACGGTATATGCTGTATATGTAAACAAAAATCCATTTGTTCCGACGTGTTTAAAACCTATTGAAGCAAAAAGTAATGCTGCTAAAATTATAAAGATATCATATTTTTTGATACATATTTTTAATAATATGTATTTTGTAAATGCGTATAAGATTATAGATGAAAATAAAGCTGGTAAAAACCAAGTCGGTCCTAATAGGTGCTCTTGAGGTGTAAAAAATATTGTATGTTTTATAACAACTAAAATATTTGTGTATCTTTGATTTAATCCAAAAAAATTTCCTTTATTACCTGTTAGAAATTGAGGATTATCGGTTATTAAATTTATATCTATAAAATAGTTATGCAGCAAATTAAAAAATAAAGAAATGAGAATAAAAGGTAAATATAATCTCAATAATTTGTTTTTTATAAGTGTTAATAAATCTTTTAGACTATCTGTATATTTGGAAGATAAACAGTAACCAGATAGCATAAAAAATAGAGCCATATGGAAAGTATATACGAATTTTCCAATAATACCACAATGTCCTAAAACTACAAAAAGTATTCCTAAACCCTTCATAATATCTATAAGCTGATTTCTTTGTTGTGATAAATTTGCTGTATAAATCAATTTTCAACTCCATATTTTTTGTATAAAAACAAAACCCGCTTTTAAGCGGGCGGATGTTCGAAAACCGTAAATCACAAACAAGAAACGGCTCGGCTTATTCAGCTTATAGCCTTATTTAGCCGACATCCGTCCAACGAACAGAAGTCGGCATACAAAAATTTAAGTCGTTTATGCTAACGACTGATTGTGATTTAAAGGGTTTTCGACGCCCTTAGTACATCTCTGTACCTATAGATTTTGTAACTTGAAATTATAAAAATGTAAAGAACTTTATCAAAGCAGTTGAAATAAAAACAAATTATAAATTGTATATTTAGATTGTTTAGATGCTTTTATCTTGATTTTATAAAATAACATTGTTATAAAATTTAACGTCCGGTGTTAGCGCACTGGACGTTATTTAACTAGAAATGGTTAAACCCATTTTAGTTAAATATAACTTATTTTTGCTTAAAATTCAATACTTTTAACAAATTTAAGTGAGCTTTTGAGTGTTTTCAATTTAATTTATATACCCTTGGATATTTATCAACTCATTTTTATTTCATGCAAAATTGCCGTAAAGTCTTCTTTTTGCGGCGAGCAAATATAAGCACCTACTTTTACGTCATCAACATCATGAACCAAATAGAATTTGCGCAGCTGAATATAATCTTCGCCATTTAAAGAATAGCTTGCTATATAGCAGCCTTTATACTTTTTTAGGCGGTACCAAACGCGTTTAACGCCAGTTGGCAGCGGAATTGTCGCTAAATCGGAATAGCCGTCAACGGTTAAAGAGGTTGCAAGCATCGGAGCATCTTCTTTTTCATACATAATAGAGCATTTGAACCAGTTGTTTACATCGGTGCGTAGCATTATACCGCATTGGTCAAATAAACCGGCAGAAGTAAATTCCCAGTTCAAATCGCAGCAAAAATCGCCTAAAACATAGCTGAAGAAAAAATGCCCGTCGTCTTTGCGAAAATCATAGCGGGCACAGCACCAAAAATCTGTACGATATTTGGCGACGACGTTCATACCTTTTTCGTCAAAGCGGACGTTTGCAGGTTCATTCATCCAATCAAACTGTTTCAGGCTTTCTAAAAGCATTAAAAGCTCCTAACCGCATAGTTTTCCATTTTTTCAGCAGCCTCGGCTAAATTGTTCGATTTTACTTTAGGTAAAATTATTTGCAGATTGATAATTTCATCGCCTTGACCGGATTTAGATTTTATACCTAAGCCTTTAAGACGCAATTTTTCGCCACTGGAAGAAAATGGAGGAACATTGACAGCAACTTTACCGTTAATTGTAGGAACGGTGATTTTGGCGCCGCTGATAGCTTCTTTGACGGAAATAGGCAAATCAAGAAAAATGTTTAAGCCGTCTGCTTTAAAATATGTGTGTTCGTTAACGTTTACCGTTATCAAAACATCGCCGTTTTCGCCGCCATTTAAACCAACGCTGCCTAATCCCTTTAAGCGCATGGTTTTACCGCTTTCCATGCCGGCAGGAATTTTTACATTGATGGTTTTTCCGTTTAAGCTGACTTGTTTTTCAACACCTTTGGCTGCGTCCAAAAAATCAACCCGCATATTATATGATATATCTTGTCCGCGCTGAGGCGCTGTGCGTTGTCTAAAACCGCCTTGAGCTCCGCCGCCGAACTGCGAGAAAATGTCATCGCCGAAAATTGATGAAAAATCAAATCCACCCTGCGAGCCGCTGAAACCGCCGCTCTTAAAACCGCTGAACGGATTTCCGCTATAGCTTTGATAGCCGTTAAATCCTGCTCCGGCACCGCCGAATCCGGCGCCAAAACCGGTAGGCTTGCCATCTTCATCTATTTCATTGTTATCATATTTTTTGCGTTTTTCTGCATTGCCGATAATATCGTAAGCATTTGAAATTTCCTTGAATTTATCAGCTGCGTTTTTATCATCTTTGTTCAAATCCGGATGATATTTGCGCGCCAATTTACGATATGCCGATTTAATTTCAGCTTCAGAGGCATTTTTGGCAATACCTAAAACATCATATAAATTTTTGCTCATATTTTATTATTCTCCCTAAAGATTTATATAGGGATAAAACTATTCGCCTGCAAGGCTGACACAGTCAAAAGTTGCACGGCGTTTGTGGTTTTTATACATATAAATATCGCGCAGATAAGCTTTTTTTGCACCTTCTGTCATTTCATAGCAATAGGCAGAAGCTAAAGTAGCTACATCGTCTATGCGCACATCTACATATTCGTAAACCACAAAATCATCGCCCATAGCCTTTGTGGTAATGTTGCGGCGAAACCGCTCGGCGTCAGATGAATAAACAGGAACACCCATATTGTCATCAACTTTGGACTGACAAGAAACGCAGACTGCCGCTAAAAGGCACAGCATCAGAATTTTTTTCATATTTCCTCACTTTACGGACTTTAACGCCGTTTTCATAAGAAAATAATACGCCAAAGATGTTAAACAATTCTTAATCTGACATCAGATTATAAATCTTTTGTCCCGCTTCATTCAATATGTTTATAACTTGCTGGTTTTTTTGATTGCGCATTTTATTATTGTTTAATTTGGCAAAAATTTTATCCATTTTTTTATTATAGGTTTTGTTGTTTTTCAATTTTTCAAAGCTCTTAGCTAATTTTTCATCCCCCATTTTGAAGTTAGACACTTCTTGAACAACCATTAAATTTCTAGCGGTTTTGTCATCGCCGGAATTGAGAAATAAATCACGGCTGTATTTTATGACGGGTGCATTTTTCATGGCTTCAACTTCGGCTGCATTATTGCTGTTGAGCTGTGCTTTTGCCGAAAAAACTATTCCTAACGTCAAACCGAGTAAAAAATAAAATACTTTCATTTTGTTATCCTTTAAAAAATACTTGCTATCCTTCAGATATAGCATATAGTGAATAAAATTCAAAAATATTTTTTATGGATAGAGTAGATGAAAAAAATTCTTTGGGCTTTATTGGATAACCGCCGCGGCAGTGTCGGACAGGCGCAGGGCGTGATAGATGCTTTGCCTGAAAATATAGAAACAGTGGAAAAAAAGTTGGTCTATAACAAATTTTCCGGTTTGCCGAATTGGCTGCGCGGGCGGACTCTTCTTGGGATAGACAAGCAAAGCCAAAAAGAAATCTGCGAGCCTTTTCCTGATTATGTGCTCTCTATCAGCCGTCGTACTATACCGGTTGCCCGCTATATAAAAAAGAAAAATCCGCAAACAAAACTTATTCAGCTTATGCACCCAGGGCATACTGGATTAAATGAGTTTGATTTGGTTGTTGTGCCGGAGCATGATAAAAATAAAGAAACTTCGGATAATATTCATTATATTGTTGGGTGCCCGCATCGTGTAACATCGCAATATTTGGAAACGGCAAGAAAAAAATGGGTGGAAAAATTTGCTGATTTACCGCGTCCGCTGACGGCGCTGATTATAGGAGGTGCGATAAAAGGCAAGCCTTTTTCGATTGATAATGCGCTGGCGCTGGGTAAAGCCGTAAAAAAATTTAAGCAGCAGTGCGGCGGGTCATTGCTTATTACAACTTCACGGCGCACAGGCAGCGAATCCGAAAAAGTCATTATGGAGCAGCTGCAAGATATTCCTCAATTTGCTTATTTGTGGGGAGATACTTCAGAAAATCCGTACAGCGGATTTTTAGCTTGCGCCGACAATATTATTGTTACCGGTGATTCCGTTTCTATGTGCTGTGAAGCAACTGGCACCGGCAAGCCGATATATTTATTCAGCGGTAAAAATTGGCTGACGCCGAAGCATCAGCGTTTTGTAGCGTCTTTATGCAATACGGGCTGCGCTGCTTTGCTAGACACTTCTTCAGCAGCTGATTTTAAGCCGAATAAAAGCGTTAATGCAGCAGCTGAAGTTGCCGAGCTTATAGCAAAGCTTTAATTCTTGTCAAAGTTAATGCGCGGGTCAACAAGCGAGTAGGTTAAATCGCTTATTAGCTTTAAAACCAAACCAAGCAAGCCGAAAATATATAAAGTGCCAAAAACTACAGGATAGTCTCGGGTGGTTATGGCTTCGTAGCCAAGCAAGCCCAATCCGTTCAGCGAAAAAATAACTTCAATCAAAAGCGAGCCGGTAAAAAGCATTTTAATGAGCAAAGCCGGAAAACCCGCAATAATAATAAGCATGGCGTTGCGGAAAATGTGTCCGTATAAAATGCGGTGTTCCGATGCTCCTTTTGCCCGAGCCGTCAAAACATATTGTTTGTTTATTTCATCTAAAAAAGAATTTTTGGTGAGCATAGTTAAACTTGCAAATCCACCGATAACCATGGTTAAAACTGGTAAGGCGATGTGCCAAAAATAATCGGTTATTTTATGGAGCAAATCTAAACTTTCCCAGTTTTCAGAGGTTAAGCCGCGCAAAGGAAACCATTGCCAGTAAATTCCTCCGGCAAAAAAGACAATAAAAAACACCGCCAGCAAAAATACAGGCATAGCCGAACCGACAATGACTAAAAAAGAAGTTAAAGTGTCAAAGCGCGATCCGTCAAAGCGGGCTTTTTTGATACCTAAAGGGATGGCTATTAAATAAATGATAAGCGTAGACCATAAGCCAAGCGAAACCGAAACTGGCAGGCGTTCTTTTATCAATTCGACAATAGTTTTATCCCTGTAATAACTTTTTCCAAAATCAAAGCAGAGGTAGTCTTTAAGCATTTTGCCGTAACGGTAATACCATGGTTTGTCAAAGCCGAATTGTTTTTCTAAGGCTTTTATAAGGTCTTCCGGCACGCCTTGAGCTCCGGTGTATTGAGAGTTATTGCTTTGAGCTGTTTCCATTCCGGAAGTAAAACTTGCTTTAGAATCGGTGTTCATTCCGCGGTATTGGGCTAAAATATAGTCAACAGGTCCGCCTGGAGCCAGCTGGATGATAGCAAAATTTATGGTGATAATGCCCCAAAGGGTTAACGGAATAAGCAATAGCCGTTTCAAGATGTATGTGCGCATTATTTCTCCTTTAACCACCATAGATAAGGCTGAAAACCGATTTTATATTTAGCGGACGGCTGTCCGAATTTATCTTTGTAAGCAATGCGGTTATATGGCGAATACCATTGAAAAATAAGATAGTTTTCA
This sequence comes from Mediterraneibacter gnavus, assembly GCA_963617265.1. GTDB lineage: Bacteria > Pseudomonadota > Alphaproteobacteria > RF32 > CAG-239 > RUG410. Next base: position 28,492 of record CAVEOB010000011.1, on the reverse strand, counting down.
CTTTTTAACACTCTGTCCAAAGATTTAACATATGCTACATAATCTTCTTTTTGCTGAGCAGAGACTAAACCTTTTATCAAATCATCTACTACCGGATTTTTGATACCGATGACATTGTTGCTGCCTTTAATGTCGGCGGACTCGCTGCCCCAATATTCCCGCTGCTCATTGCCGGGGAGCTGGCTGACAGGATAAGAAATAATCGCCATGTCAAAATCAAAATTATCTAATCGGTTTTTAAATATATTGACTTCTAAGTTGCGGAACACGGCTTTAATACCGATTTTGCGCAAATTTTCAATAAAAGGCAGCATTACCTTTGTAAAGCTTGAACCGTTGGCAGTATTGCTTAAAACTTCAAATTCCAAAGGTTTGCCGGTAACAAGATTAGTCATTTTTCCGTTAACAAAATCATATCCGGCGTCTTTGAGCAGAGCAACGGCTTTTTTCAAGTTTTCACGCGGATTGTTGGGGTCAGTGTTTATTGGCTGCTGATAGGGTTCGGTGAATATCTCGGGACGGAGCTGATCTTTATAGCGAAGTAAAATTTCTTTTTCTTTGCCTTCGGGAAGACCTGACGCTTCCATACCGGTATTGCTGAAATAGCTGAATAAGCGGCGGTATTGTCCGTAAAACAACTTTTCATTAGCCCATTCAAAATTAAAAGCAAGGTCAATAGCCTGCCGGACGCGCCGATCCTTAAATTTATCGTGGCGTAAATTAAAGGCAAAATTTTGCAAGGTTGCTGGATTATGATGTTCAATTTGTTCTTTTTTTATTTTTCCTGATTTAACTAGATTATTGTCATAGCCGGTCATCCAAATTTTGGCGATATATTCTTCACGGGCGTCGATGTTGCCGGAAAAAAGCGCCTGCAAGGTTATGGTTGTGTCTTGATAATAGTCGTAGCGAATAGTATCAAAATTAAAATATCCGCGCCGCGTCGGCAAATTTTTTCCCCAGTAATTGGGATTTTTTTGCAGTTCAACAAATTTATTTACCTGAAAATCAGAAATAATATAAGGACCGCTGCCAAGCGGCACTTCCAATAGGGGTTTGGCAAAGTTTTTGTTTTGCCAGTTTTTGGCGGAAAAAATGCTGAATTGCGATAAAATCAACGGTAATTCTTTGTTTTGAGCATCTTTTTTTACATAAAAACGCACTTCATGCTCGTTTATTTTTTCTGCTCTGTCAACATCGGCGTAATACATTTTGTAAATAGGCGCGCCTTTTTGAGTTATGGCATTAAAACTGAAAACTACATCATCTGCCAAAACAGGAGTTCCGTCCGAAAATTTAGCTTTAGGATTCAAAATAAAGCCGATGTATGATTTATCTGCTGGCAAATCAA
>CAVEOB010000011.1:9782-27131 GCA_963617265.1 Mediterraneibacter gnavus | reverse complement strand
GCAAATCAAATTTTTCTGCCAATAACGGATAAACGGTAAAAGGGTCGTCAGTTGGCGAAAAACCTAAGGTTTCAAAGGATAGCGAGTTAACAAAAGTTGCGGCAATACCCTTAAATATGTAGGGATTGAAGTTGTCAAAAGTTCCGTATGCTGGCAAAACCAGCTTGCCGCCTTGCGGAGCGTGGGCGTTGGCATAGTCAAAATGCGTGAAGCCGCTTTTATATTTTGATTCGCCGTAAAGTGCTATGCGGTCAGAAATAACCGCATGAGCATTTGAAATTTGCAAAAATGCAGCGCAGCAAAAAATAAAATCAGCGATAATTGTCTTCATCTGTCCAACCGCCGAAAGGGTATGCCAAATCTTCTTCTTTTTCAGCCTTTGGAGTTTGCGGAGCATTGGCTTGCGCCGATAGGGAATTAAGTTTTGGCTCGTCGGCTTTGTCGGCTTCTAAATCTCCGGCAGAGAAAGAAAAAGAATCGTTGCTGCTGCGTAAACTGTCCAAGGTATTGAGGGCGCTGCCAAAAGTCGGAGTTTGCCGAGATGAAATATCTTTTTCAGTGATACCAGCAGATAATGAGGTTTCGTTTTCCGTTGCAGAAAGCGATGGCTCGTTGCTTTCCGGCGAGTTAAAAGAAGGCGCTGAATTTTGAAACAGCGGAGCGGTGGTTTCCGTTTTTAGACCGCTATCTTCTTGAAAGCTGTTGTGCAAGGCTCTAAAGAAAGGGTCTTGTTCGTGTTCATCGTCAAGATCTTCGTCTTCTTTGCAGTGGAAGGGATTTAATCTTGAAAACAGCGAGCGTTTAGGCGCAGGAATTTCCTCTTCATCATTTTTATCAACATTTATAATGGTTTCACTGGCTTTAGGCTCTTCCATGGTGGCAATTTTCAAAACAGAAGAATAGTCTCTTTCCTGCTTTGTCGGGGCAATTCTGTTGGCGGAATTTGCAGTTAATCCAGCACCCAAGCCTTCGCTAAGCGGGGCGATAATGGAATAAACCTTGCCGAATACACCGGTTTCGATAATGCGCAGGAAAATTTTGTCGCGGTCATGCTTTTCTAGCAGCTGCAACAAATTTTGGTAGCGGGAGCAAAATTCAAGCATTGTGCCGCGAAAAACTTTATCGCGGTTTACTTTTTCGGCAACCCAAGCGTTAAAAGTGCTTTGGCTCTTGCTGGCATCCAAAATAGCTTTGCCCAAAACCCAGCGCTCGCCGCGTTTAACTCTTTGCCAAAGCTGTTCCAGTTGAGCCGAAGAGGCAATATTGCAGCGTTGGATAATTTCACTTAAAGCCTCATTCATATCAGAAATGAACAAGTCAAATTTGTTTATGACAAAGCCGTCTTTAATTTCGTGTTCGGCATCAAGCATCACCCGCACCACTAAATCGGTATAGTCCTGATTTTTTTGCAGTTGGTTCAACAGTTCATTTTGTTTTACATTTATTCCGCGGTTGGTGACAAATTGATTGATAAAACCAAAAACCATCCACAGAATAAGCACCGGCAGAAACAGTACGGTCAACAGCAGCAGCATTTGCTCGGTACTTTGTTCCCACAAATGCGAATCCGCTAATTTAGCATTGACAAACATTACGGCATAAATAAGCCAGCTTGCCGAAGCAAAAACAGTTATAAAAAAGTAAAACAACAACATTGTTAAAACCCTCTAAAAACAAGATATTGCTCATTATAACGGCTTATATGGCAATAGCAAACTTTTTTATAAAAAAGTCAACAGTCATTAACAACACGAAAAAAAAACTAAACATTTAAAAAAAATGTGCTAAACTTCAAGCAATTTTATAATTGCTGAAGGATAGAAATATGAGCGATACCGAAACAGTCATTTTAGATTTTGAAAAACCGATTGTTGATATTGAAGAGAAAATTCAACATCTAAAAATGATTGCTAAAGATGAAGATTTGGATATTACCAAAGAAATCAGACGTTTGGAAAGACATTTGCAGAGCCATACAGAAGAAGTTTATAAAAATTTATCGCCATGGCAAAAAGCACAGATAGCTCGACACCCAAACCGTCCGCATTGCTTGGACTATATCAAAGCATTGATAACCGATTTTACTTTGCTGTGCGGCGACCGCTGTTTCGGCGATGATCCGGCAATGGTCGGCGGTATCGGCAAATTTGGCGATATTCCGGTGGTGGTTATCGGTCAGGAAAAAGGAAACGATTTGGACTCCCGTATTAAATATAACTTTGGTATGGCTAAACCGGAAGGATATCGCAAAGCGCAGCGTTTGATGGATATGGCAGAAAAGTTTAAGCTGCCAGTTTTGGCGTTTGTTGATACCGCCGGTGCTTATCCGGGGGTTGATGCCGAGGCAAGGGGACAGGCGCAGGCTATTGCCGCGTCCATAGAAAAGTGCCTGCGCATAAAAACGCCGATTGTGGCAACAGTTATCGGCGAAGGCGGTTCCGGCGGCGCAATCGCTATTGCCGTTGCCGACAAGGTTATTATGCTGGAACATTCAATTTATTCGGTGATTTCGCCGGAAGGCTGCGCGTCTATTTTGTGGCGTTCGGCAGATAAAATCAAAGAAGCGACAGAAGCTTTGCATTTGACGGCTCAAGATTTGAAACAGCTGGGCATTATTGATGAGATTGTTGCCGAGCCGCTGGGCGGGGCTCACCGCAATCCGCCGCAAACTTTTGAAAACCTGCGTCAGGCATTGGAAAAAGATTTGAAAGAGCTATGCGCTCAAGATTATAACAAGCTGAAACAGCTGCGCACCGAAAAGTTTTTGAAAATCGGCGAACAGTTTGTTAACAAAACAAAATCTGCTTAAATAAAAAGCTCTTGACTTTTTCAAAGATACCGAACTAAAATAGAACAAGTTTTAGGGAGGTGTTTTTATGCTGACTGAAAAGCAGTACAATCTTTTGATGTATATAAATAAAGTAAATCGTGAAACTGGGCAGTGTCCGTCGTTTGACGAGATGAAAGATGCTATCGGTTTAAAATCTAAATCGGGCATTCATTCGCTGATAAATTCATTAGAAGAAAGAAACTTTATCCGCAAACTTCCGCATAAGGCTCGGGCGCTGGAGGTAATCCGTTTGCCGCGTTTTAAACCGCAGGCAGTTATTGATGAGGAAAAAAAGCGCGAACAAGCTTTGCATAACGGTTCGGTGCAAATTCCTTTGTATGGTAAAATAGCAGCCGGCTTGCCGATTGAGGCGCTTGCCGATGAAAGCGAAACAGTGGCTGTGCCGTTTGATATGGTGTCGCTAGGCAAGTATTATGCTTTGACCATTGAAGGAAATTCTATGGTAGAAGCCGGAATTATGGACGGCGATACCGCCATTATCCGCAAGCAAGAACAGGCTGATAACGGAAAAATTGTGGTGGCGTTGATAGATAACAACGAGGCGACGCTGAAAGTTTTGAAAAAAGAAGGCAATGTCATTCATCTTTTGCCGTGTAATAAAGAATATCAGCCGCAAACTTATACATCAGAACGTGTAAAAATTCAAGGCGTACTTTCCGGAATTATCCGTCGATATTAAAATGAACAAGGAGAATTATTATGTCAGAACAAAGAACAAGTTTGGATAGAGTTTTAAGACTGTTATATTTTTTGCTACCGCTGTTTTTTGTGCTTTTCGGCGGATATGTTGCTTATTTTCGTATATATTTGCAGAATAATGTGAAAAAAACTTTAGCAGATGTGGTGCAGATAGTTAATAATATGTCTGAAACTTTTGAAGGCAAATATCCAACATTAGATGCCAATTTACTGGTGCTGCAAAATATTCTGCCGTATGATTTTCCGGTTAGAGAAACTGAAAAGAGCTATGATTTTTCAAACCGGTTCGGCGGAAAAGTTTTCTTTTATAATGCCTATAATACAGTTGCCGAACGAGAAGAGAATCCGGAAATTTTGGGCGCATACATTATCTTATTTACGCGGCTGACCAAAAAAGAGTGCAAAAAGCTGGCGCAAATTGACTGGCGTAGAAAAATACCTAATTTTTTAGGAATTGAAGCTTCTTATTTGTCGGCTCAAAAAAGCTTTAACGGAGTTTATAATCTGCGCAACCATCTTCTTTTTGACAATCTTCATGAAAAGTATTTAACCAAAGATGAAGGAATGATAAGGCGCAGGTCAATGAATCGGCTGGAAACCAAAGAAGCTTGCGGCTGTTTGATAAATACCTGCACGATTGCTTTGAAATTTAAATAAGCTCACGTTTCCACTGTTCTAATTTTTCTGCAAAAGAAAGCCGTGCGTTGGCAGGGCTGGTTGACGGTAAAACCGCATATTCATATTTTTCTAGCAGTTTTGGGTGATATTTTTTGAAAAAAGTAAAAGATTTTTGCCCGTTAAACAGCAGCTTTTTGATGTTTGGAAATTCCAAAAGCAATTTTTCAAAGTCATTTGGTTCGGCTTGTTTTATATCGCTGTCCAAGCTTCCTTCGCGTTCGCAAGCCTTTAAATTGTCCCATAAACCGATATGTAATTTTTGCAAAAGTTTGGTTTTTTCGGTATAGTTTTGGGTTTCTGCTCCGGCAAGATTAAAGATTATCGACCAAAAAGCATTGTGCTTAAAAGCATAATATTCAGCCGCTTGCAGCGAAGCAATTCCGGGCATGGTGCCGATAACCAGCACTTTGGTGTTTTTATCAACCAGCGGGGCAAAACAGTGTAGTTTTTCGGACATTTTTTAATACTTTAAAGCAATACCGCTGATTACGGCGTATCCGCGGTTGTTGTTGGCAGATTGGCGCTCTGTGCCTTTGGAATTGATGTAGCCGTTAATTAAAAACAGTTCCAAATACTTATTAACTTCAAAGCTGTTTGCCTGCACATATAAATCATCGCGGTTGCGGGTATTTTTAGCTTCCGTATGCAAATAAGCAAAGTTAACCTTCAAACGGTCAAAGAATTTATAGCCAATACTGAAATCCCAAGACTGACCTTCGCGGTAATTATCAAACAGCGCCGGTAAAGATGGATTGTCAGATACAGTTGTAATAGGATTTTTGTTGCCGTCTATGTAAGATTTTTTATATGAGGTTGAAACATTAAAGTTGTCGACAATCCAACGCACGCCGAAAGCCCATTCTTTATCGGTGCCGTTAAATTCGCCGTAAGCGGCGGAAGTATAAACATCGCCCAAGCCGACAGCCCATTTATTTTGCATGGCGGCGGTGTAGCCGTCTTCATTTTTTTCATAGTCGGTATAACGGCTGACCATACCGCGGCGGTTGGCATTTTCCGGCGTGTAGCTGAAACCAAACTTAGTGTTGCCAATCATCGGGGTAAAATAAACGAATTTTAGAGCGCGTCCGTCGTCAAGAATGGTTGTTGACTTTGGGGTGGCAAACTTAGTTTTTTTCAAACCATTTACCCAGTTAGCGCTGGTCAAAAAGTTTGGCAGATTGCTGTCTTGAATACCTATCCAGCTAATGTCTTGTGCGCCTTGATGCAGCTGCTGCGCCGCATTATACGAATATCCGACCGTGAATTTACCATAAGCAGGATTTTCAAGCAAAGCATACGGATAAAAGCGCCAATCGCCGTTATTATAATCTTTATCATGCTGGCGGAAAGCTAAAGTGTAATCGGCGTGTGCGCCCAAACGCGTTTTATTGGTAAAGCTATAGGCGCCTTCAAAACGTCCGTCTTGGCGATAGACCAAGCGGTTAGGCATATTGTCATAGTTGTTTTGGCGGCGGGTCTGCATGACTCCGTAATAGACGCCGGCTAAACCGGATTGGCTGAAATCAAAACCTTCTGCCTGCACAGCACAGGGTAAAACGGCGATTGAGCATAAAATGCAGGAAAATTTTTTCATTGTAGTCCTCCGGTTTGTTAAAATATGTCAGACTATAACACATTATCTGTCTGAATAAAATCTGAAAAATTCAAATATTAACGCTATTTTTTATGATGATAAATTCATAAAAAACTCCCCGCTAAGTTAATAACGGGGATAATTTTTTTGTATTGGCTCTAAAGATTAAGCAGCTTTCTTTTCTGCGTGGTCTTTTTGAGTTTTACCGTATTTGATAGCAGCTTGAGCAGCAGCCAAACGTGCTACCGGTACACGGAACGGTGAGCAAGATACATAGTCTAAGCCGCACTGTTGGAAGAACTCGATGGATTTAGGGTCGCCACCGTGTTCACCGCAAACGCCCAACAACAAGTCTGGGTTAGTTTTACGGCCATATTCGCAAGCGCGTTTAACCAATTTACCAACACCGTCAACATCAATAGAAGCAAACGGATCAGCAACGTAAATACCTTTTGCACGATAGCAATCCAAGATAGCACCGGTATCGTCACGGCTCATACCCAAAGTTGTTTGAGTCAAGTCGTTTGTACCAAAACCAAAGAATGCAGCAGAAGCAGCGATTTCTTCAGCCATCAAAGCGGCTCTCGGCAATTCAATCATGGTACCAACTTCATATTCAATAGATTTGCCTTTTTCAGCAAAAATCTTTTGAGCAGTTGTATCAATGATGTTTTTAACGATATCCAATTCTTTCTTAGAACCAACCAATGGAACTTCGATTTCAGGCATAACATTAACGCCTTCGTCACGGCATTCCATAGCAGCTTCCAAGATAGCGCGGGTTTGCATTTCGCAAATTTCCGGATATGTAATAGGCAAACGGCAGCCGCGGTGACCCAACATAGGGTTCATTTCGTGCAAAGAGTTAGCGCGGTTTTTAACTTCAGCTAAAGTTTTGCCCATTTTGTCAGCCAATTCCTGCATTTCTGCATCTGTGTGAGGCAAAAATTCATGGAGCGGTGGATCCAGCAAACGAATAACTACAGGGAAACCGTTCATGGTTCTGTACAATTCTTTGAAGTCTTCTTTTTGGTATGGCAGCAATTTAGCCAAAGCAGCACGGCGACCAGCTTCGTCATCAGACAAAATCATTGTGCGCATATCAGAAATTCTTTTAGCGTCAAAGAACATGTGTTCAGTACGAGCCAAACCAATACCTTCTGCACCAAATGCCAAAGCTTGTTTAGCATCAGCCGGAGTTTCAGCGTTAGCGCGAACATGCATTGTGCGGATTTCATCAACCCAGCCCATGAATGTACCGAAGTTACCGGTCATAGATGCGCTTACAGTCGGGATTTCACCTTCAATGATTTGACCTTTAGCACCGTCCAAAGATACCCAATCGCCTTCTTTAATTACAACGCCGCATTTTGTAGACATTGTTTTAGATTTGTAGTCAATTGTGATATCTGTAGAACCGGATACGCAAGGAGTACCCATACCGCGGGCAACCACAGCAGCGTGAGAAGTCATACCGCCGCGGGCAGTAATCACACCTTGAGAAGCGTGCATACCGCCGATATCTTCCGGAGAAGTTTCGTTACGGATAAGGATAACTTTTTCGCCTTTAGCAGCCCAAGCTTCTGCATCTTCAGCGCAGAATACAGCGCGACCGACAGCAGCACCAGGAGATGCCGGCAAACCGTTAGCAATAACTTTTTTATTGGCTTTAGGGTCCAACATTGGGTGCAGCAATTGGTCTAATTGGTCAGCACCAACGCGCATAATAGCTTCTTCTTTAGTCAACAAACCTTCGTTAACCATTTCAACAGCCATTCTTACAGCAGCAGCGGCAGTTCTTTTACCGTTACGGCATTGCAGCATCCACAATTTTTTGTGTTCGATGGTGAATTCCATATCCTGCATATCTTTGTAGTGTGCTTCCAAAGCGTTGCGAACGTCTACAAGCTGTTTGTACAAATCTGGCCACAATTCTTCCAGAGAGTTGCCTTTGCCTTCAGAACCCATAGGCTGCGGAGTACGAATACCAGCCACAACGTCTTCACCTTGAGCGTTGATTAAGTATTCACCGTAATATCTGTTTTCACCAGTTGCAGGGTCACGAGAGAAGCATACACCGGTTGCAGAATCGTTACCGGCATTACCGAACACCATGGTTTGAACGTTACAAGCTGTACCCCAATCGCCAGGGATATTATTCAATTTACGGTAAGTAATAGCGCGGGCAGCGTTCCAAGAACCAAATACGGCGCCGATACCGAGCCACAACTGTTCCCAAGGATCTTGCGGAACAACTTTGCCCAATTTTTTGCCGATTTCTTTGTATTCTTTTACCAATTCTTTCAAGTCTTCAGTTGTCATATCTGTATCAGATGCATAACCTTTGGCTTTTTTCATAGCTTCAAGAGCGCCTTCATATTCATCAAGGTCTGCACCCAAAACTACATCAGAGAACATTTGGATAAAACGGCGGTAAGAATCGTAAGCGAATCTTTCATTGCCGGAAACTTTAGCCAAACCTTTTACGCTTTCATCGTTCAAACCAAGGTTTAAAACGGTGTCCATCATACCAGGCATAGAAATTCTAGCGCCGGAACGAACAGAGAACAACAGCGGATTTTCAGGATCAGCAAATTTTTTGCCCATAATGGCTTCAACACCGGCAACAGCTGCTTTAACTTGGTCTTTCAAGTCAGCAGGATATGTGTTGTTGTTTGCATAGTAATATGTGCAAACGTCTGTTGTAACGGTGAATCCAGGAGGAACAGGCAAGCCAACTTTGTTCATTTCTGCCAAGTTAGCACCTTTACCGCCCAGGAGATTACGCATGTTGGCATCGCCTTCTGCTTTGCCATTTCCAAATGTATATACCCATTTACTCATGGTTATTTAAGCTCCTATTAGCTATTTTGTTAAAACGAAGTCACAGCCCGCAAGCGAGCCATAACTAAAATTAAAAAACTTCAATTTGCCTAGAATGTATAACACAAAACGTCAGACTTCAAGCAAAATATTACATTTTAAAGTAAAAAAATATGGACATAATTGCTTATTTTTACGCAAAAAAGAAACTACTTATTTTTAGGTTTGCAGAGCTTTGAGTTTATGATTTTTTTAACCTTAGGCGTTTTCTAAAGCTTATGAAAAATTAAAGGGCAATTATTTTTTTATTGAGATGTCAGGCAGGGTGTAATATCATTTTCGGCATGAGAAAAATAATTGTTACAAAATTGGAATGTAAAATTTTGGAGAGCAGAAAAAATGATTGATAAAATGCTAATCCGCGGGGCAAAAGTACACAATCTGAAAAATATTGATATAGATATTCCGCTGGGTAAAATCGTCGGAATCGCCGGTGTATCCGGTTCAGGCAAATCATCACTTGCTCTCGGCGTGTTGTATGCAGAGGGTTCGCGCCGGTATTTAGAGGCGCTTTCAACCTATACCCGACGCAGAATGACGCAGGCAGCAAGGGCTTGCGTAGATGAGGCTTTGTATGTTCCGGCGGCGCTGGCGCTTCATCAGCGTCCGGGAGTTCCCAGTATCCGCAGTACATTCGGCACGGGAACTGAATTGCTGAATAGCCTTCGTCTGATGTTTTCCAGGCTTGCCAGTCATCGCTGCCCGAACGGACATTATCTGCAGCCTTCTTTGGCGGTGGCTGCCGGAAAAGAACTTGTTTGTCCGGAATGTGGTGTTCATTTTTATGCTCCGTCGGCAGAGGAATTGGCTTTCAATTCTCAAGGAGCCTGCCAAAAGTGCGGCGGTACCGGAAGCGTACGCACAGTTGATATTGCTACGCTTGTGCCCGATGATTCCCTTAGCATTGACGAAGGGGCGGTTGCTCCGTGGAACAGCCTGATGTGGTCGCTTATGACTGACGTATGCCGTGAAATGGGAGTGCGGACAAATATTCCATTCCGTGATTTGACGGCGGAAGAAAAAGAAATTGTTTATCACGGACCGGCTGTTAAAAAACATATTTTTTATAAGGCAAAAAGCTCTAATCAAGCGGGTGAGCTTGATTTTACCTATTATAACGCTGTCTATACCGTTGAAAATGCATTAGCCAAGGTTAAAGATGAAAAAGGCATGAAACGGGTGGAAAAATTTTTGAAGGAAGATGTTTGCCCGGAATGTCAGGGCACGCGTCTTTCGGCGGCTGCCCGAGCTCAAAAGCTGCAAGGCATATCTTTGGACAGAGCGTGCACAATGACGCTTGCCGAATTGGTTAATTGGGTGCGTGATGTGCCGGAAAGCCTGCCGGAAGAAATGCGTCCGATGGCAGAAAGTATTTGCGAAGCGTTTTTAAACACGGCAAAGCGGCTGCTGGATTTAGGGCTGGGCTATTTGACGCTTGACCGTTCGGCGTTTACGCTTTCTACCGGCGAGCGTCAGCGGATGCAGCTGGCACGCGCTGTCCGCAACCGTACGACCGGTGTTCTTTATGTACTGGACGAACTGTCTATCGGGTTGCACCCGTCAAATATTGTGGGCTTGACAGGCGTTATGCATGATTTAGTTGCAGACGGCAATTCGGTTATATTAGTTGACCATGACACACAGATTTTGAAAGAATCCGATTGGATTATAGAAATGGGACCGGAAGCCGGCGCAAAAGGCGGCAAAGTGATTGCGCAGGGATCAATCCGGAACATTGAAAATAATCCGGTTTCGCAAATAGGAAAATTTCTTTCCGGCAAGGCTGAAACAAAACTGCGCAGCTGTGCGGAAAAAAATAAGATGTTTGAATACGGTGTTATCCATCTGTCAACCTCACAAATTCATACCGTTAAGCCGCTTGATGTGGATATTCCTAAAGGCCGGCTGACAGTTGTTACCGGAGTATCCGGCTCGGGTAAAACAACAATGGTCTTAGAAAGTCTGGTTCCGGCGCTTGAGGCGTATGTAAACGGGAGAGCTCTTCCTTTGCATATCCGCAAAGTTGAGGCAAAAGGCATTGCCCATGTGAAGCTGATTGATGCAACTCCTATCGGTATCAATGTCCGTTCTACCGTCGCCACTTATGCCGGTGTTCATGATGAACTGCGGAAACTGTATGCAAAAACTGCGGCAGCCAAGGAAAAAGTCTATAAAGCGAGCGATTTTTCCTATAATACGGGTTCTTTGCGCTGTCCAAACTGCGACGGCACCGGCGTTGTCAGTTTGGATGTTCAATTTTTGCCGGACGTAAATATTCCTTGTCCGGAGTGCCGGGGGTCTCGTTATGCCAAAGCCGCTTATGATGTAAAAATCAGCAATAAGGCAGGTAGCAGCGTTTCTTTTCCTGAACTGATGGATATGGATATAAATTCTGCCATAGATTTTTGCAAAGATATGAAAATTGTCAGCCAAAGATTGAATGTTCTAAAACAGCTGGGGCTTGGCTATCTGACGCTTGGAGAGGAAACGCCGAGTTTGTCCGGCGGGGAAGCACAGCGTTTGAAATTAGCCAGTGAAATCGGCAAAATGCAAAATGACACGGTTTTTGTTTTTGATGAGCCGTCAATAGGGCTGCACCCTTTAGATGTGCGGGTGCTTTTGGGTGTTTTTCAAGCACTTCTTGATAAAGGGGCGACAGCTGTTGTTATTGAGCACGATTTAGATGTAATCCGCAATGCTGATTATGTAATTGATATGGGACCAGAAGGAGGCAACGCCGGCGGCAGAATTGTGGCAAACGGAACGCCGCAGGAAATAAAAGAAAATAAAAACAGTATTACAGGAAAATATTTGTAATAACGGCGGCGGGCGCAAAAAAGAAAAGGCTGTCAAAATGAGACAGCCTTTTGAAATACTCTTTTTATGCTGTTATTTAGCTAAAATATCCAGCAGTTTTTTATTGGCTTCTTCCATTGAGCAGTTGCTGTAAATGGAAACTTCGCTGGCCAAACGGCTGACAGCTTGTTCATAGATTTGGCGTTCGCTGTATGACTGTTCTGCCAAATTTTCATTGCGGTATAAATCGCGGATAACTTCTGCAATTGCCACCGGATTGCCGGAATTGATTTTGTTTTCATATTCCTGTGCGCGGCGAGACCACATAATTTTACGGATTTTGGCTTTGCCTTTTAATGTGGCGAAAGCTTCATTCATTGTTTTGTCATCAGATATTTTGCGAAGACCAACGTTTTGAATTTTGGAAGTAGGAATACGCAGAGTCATTTTGTCTTTGTCAAAATTTACCACCAAAAGCTCAAGCTCGGAACCGGCAATATTTTGTTTGGTCACGTCAGCAACTTTACCCACACCATGGGTTGGATAAACGACATATTCGCCGGCGTTAAAAGTTAGTGATGGTAATTTTTTAATACTCATGTTCACTCCAGAAAAATAAAATTTATCACGAAAACATTAGTGAATATATCACATTTTTAGGGGTAAATCTAGAGCAAAAATGAAAAAAATTGTAAATTTTTCACTATTTTTGAATTTTTGGAAATAATTTTGTCTGCCGCAGCGCTTCGGTTAGAGCCATGGCAGCAGAAACAGCCATATTGATGGAACGGGCTTCCGGAGACATCGGAATCAGCAACTGCGCATCGGCTAATTCATGTATTTCTTCAGGCACACCGGCGCTTTCGCGTCCCATTAAAATTATATCGTTTGGTTTGAACTCAAAATCCAAAAACGAATCCGCACCGTGCGTTGTCATCAGCACCAAGCGTCCGTATTCTTCGGGGTGCTGTGCGCGGTAGTCCATAAAATCTACCCAGCTGTTGTGGCGGCGGCAATGCACAAGGTCTAAATAGTCCATACCAGCACGGCGCATAGCTTTTTCATTAAAAATGAATCCGCAAGGTTCAATAATATCCAACTCTAGATTAAGGCAGGCGCCCAATCGTAAAAGAGTTCCAGTGTTTTGCGGAATATCAGGCTGATATAAAGCTAAGCGCATGGTCGGTACTTTCTATAAATTAAGCAGATTTTTTAGCAGTTTCTTCGGCTTCTTTGGCTTTTTTAGCATTGTACAAAGCCACAAAGTCTACTGGGCTTAACAGCATCGGCGGCAAACCAGCTGCAGACAGGCTGTTGGCAATAATGCTGCGGACAAACGGGAACAACAAGCGCGGCATTTCAATGTACAAAACCGGTTCCAAGTGTTCTTCCGGAACGTTTACAGAAACCACAGCAGCATAAGACAATTCTACAATAAACAAAGTTTTGCCTTCTATATCGGCATTCATTTTGGCGGTTAAGGTAACGTTGTAGTTGCCGTCTTCAATTTTTTTGCTGTTCATGCCCATATCGACATTAACATTAGGATTTTTGCTCATTTCCTTAAAGATTTCAGGAGCCAAAGGAATTTCTAAAGACATATCTTTGATATATTGGCTGTGAATCATAATGCCGGCAGGCTGTTGGTTATTATTTTGAGTATTTTCCATTTTTTTCTCCATAAATTTTTTGTATAGCTTAGAGATAATACGAAAAAAGCTAATCGTCAAACATTTATATTGATAAAATTTTTATTTGTTTTATATTATATGGGTGTATTTAGAGAGGTTAAAAGATATTTATGGCTGATTTAATTTTTTTATGTGTGTTGGTGGCTTTTTTGGCGGTTCGTCTATATAGTGTTTTCGGCAAAGGCGAAGACGGTAAAAATGTCAGAGTAATTTTGAAACCGGTTAACAAAAATGAAAGCGCCGCCGTGAACAATGTGGTGCAAATTGTTAAAGCACAAGAAGCTGTGGATAAAAGTAACACGCTTAAAGATGAAGCAGAATTTAACAAAGAAATGTTTTTACAAGGCGCACGCAAAGTTTTTGAGCTGATTTTGCTGGCTTTCAGCAAAGGCGAACTGGCTCAAATTAAAGAATTGGTCAATAAAAAAGTTTATGAGGCGTTTGACAGTGCTTTGGCTGAACGCAAAGAAAAGAATATAACATCGGAAGTGGACTTTATTTGTTTTGACAAGAGCGAAATTAAAGATGTGAAGTTTTTGAAAAACAGTATTAAAGTCGTGGTTGAATTTGTGAGCGAGCAGGTTAATTTGCTGCGCAACGCTCAAGGCGAAGTTGTGCAAGGCGATGAAAACTTTGTGCAAAAAATTACCGATGTTTGGACTTTTGAAAGAATGGTAAATGCAAAAAACAATAACTGGGTGCTGGTTTCCACTAAAAAAACAGCTTAATTTTGTATTATTGGCGGTACTGATTTTAGTGCTGAGCGGGTGCTTTCGCGAAAAGTCGGAAATTCCTGCTGCCGAGGAAAAGGTTGTTCTGAAAAAGGTTAATTTCAACAGGCTTGCCGGCTGGAATACAGATGATTTCGGCGAGGTTGTTCCCGTGTTTGCAAAAAACTGCCAAAAGGTTTTGAAAAATAACAATACTTATCTTTATAATTCGGCAATAAAAATCAAAACTGCGGATTATCAGCGAGCTTGCAAAAAGTTTGCTAATGCCGGCATTAACAGCGGCGCGCAGATGAAAAAATTTATAGAAAATGAGTTTGTTCCGTATGAAGTATCAAATGACGGCAAGACGTCGGGAAAATTTACTTCTTATTATGAGGCAACAATTCATGCTTCTTTTGAAAAGAGTGCAAAATACAGATTTCCGATTTACGGCAAGCCGAACGATTTGATTGAAATAAACTTGAAAGACTTTGACAGCTCGCTGCCGAATACGCGTTTAGTTGGCAGAGTGGAAGGCAAAAAGTTTATTCCATATTATGACCGCCGCCAAATTGAACAAAATGGTGTTAAAGCTCCGGTTTTGATGTGGGGCGATGATTTGGTGGATATTCACTTTATGCAAATTCAAGGTTCGGCAATCGCTATTATGGAAGACGGTTCGGAGCTGCGAATTGGTTTTGCTGACAGCAACGGACGCAAATTTAAGGGAATCGGCTCTATTTTGCTGCAAAAAGGGCTGATAAAATCAGGTGAAGCGTCTATGACCAAAATCCGTGATTGGCTGCGCAAGAATCCGCAGAAAGCAGCAGAAGTTATGGCTGAAAACGAGCGTTTTATTTTTCAGCGCGTAGTTGATGCCGATGGTCCGGTTGGGGCTTACGGGGTGTCTTTGACCGCTGGTCGCAGTATGGCGGTGGATAACAGCTATATACCGCTTGGTGCAATGCTGTGGTTGGATACGGTAAATCCGGACAACGGCAAAATAGAAAAAATAGTGTTTGCCCAAGATATAGGCAGCGCCATAAAAGGTGTGGTGCGCGGCGATTATTTTTGGGGACACGGCGAAGAAGCGTTAGCCGAAGCTGGACGTATGAATTCAGCCGGTCAATATTATTTGCTGGCACCTAAATATTCGGCTCCAAAGGCAAACTGATGACACTGCAAAACGATGATGAGGAATTTTGGCTGGAGGCGGTTAAGGATATTAAGCCGATATTTTCCAATCAAGTTGTTTCACGTGAAAAAAAATTAAAACCGGTTCAAAAAGAAAAAGTTTACTATGCCGTAAAGCAAGAGTTTTCAACTTATTCCAAGTTTTTAGATGATTTTGAAAACGGCGGCATAGATAAATCTACCCTGCGTAAATTTAAGCGTGAGGAGTTTAGAGTTGAGGCGGTTTTGGATTTGCACGGGCTGACAGAAGACGAGGCTTTTGCCAAAGTAGACAGCTTTATTCCGCAGAGTTACGCTTTGGGGCGGCGCTGTGTGATGATTATTACCGGAAAAGGTATTAGAGTTCACCCTGATGAAGATATTTTTGCCGCTAAAGGCGTGCTGCGCAAGCAAGTGCCGCAATGGCTCAACATGGCGCGCCTTAGAGCAATGATTTTGATTTATAAGCACCCTTCAGAAAAAATGGGCGGCAGCGGAGCCTTATATATTTTACTGCGCCGCAACAAAGAGCTTTAATAAGCTCGGCGCATAGCTTTTTGCATATATTGTTTTGCTAGATTGTATTCGTCGTTATAGGAAAACTCTTTGGTTTTTAAGTTCAGGCTTTTGTTCAGCTGTTCGCAAAAATCTTGCTCCAAACTATAGGTGACCATTTCCATCGGAATTGCAGAATAGGTATCGGCGTGGTTTTGCAGATAGTTTAAGCGGTGGCTGAACATTTCTTCCATTTCGGGAAAATCTTTATAGTCGGCATTAGATTGAGCTATATGAGTGGTTTCATGAAAAGCCAGTGTTAAAGCCTCAACCCCGCTGTAGTTTTTTATATAATCTTTATTGATGTAAATATCATGATAATCGGCAAAAGCATCGGTTTGCACCCAATCAGCAATTAGCGGGTCATTATTCGCTTGCTTGCTGGTGATAAAATGAACTTTAGGCGGATTGACGCCGTTTACTTCAGCGGTGATACGGCTGGTTTCGCGAATAAGCTCTTGCTGTTCGCGTTTATCAAGCAGATGAAAAGCGTTTAATTTGCTTTTAATATTGGGTATAGCGGCTATTTTAGCGGTTATCTCCTGCACTTTATTATATTCTTCACGCATAAAACCAGCAGGAATTTTTAGTTGCAGCAAAGCGACGAATTTATGACTGTTCTGCTCAATAAAATCAATTTGCCGACTGCGTTTTTCTTCTGTAGGAAAAACATTTTGGGCAAAGGCAAAAAGAATATCCAGCTTTTTGCGGTTGCTTAAATTAGAGAGCAATTGAGGAGTGGCGCGGCGGACAATTTTATAGCTGCGTTTTTTATCGGTTGGCAGATAATTGATATCGTGTTCGGTTATTTCATAAATTAAATCCCCGTTAAAATTATAGGCTGTGTCGTTGAAGTCATCAAGCGTAAAGCCTTTGATTTTTATCCAAATATCATTTTTATTTTGTCCGCTTACGCATTTATAATCTTTAAATATATCTTTGATTTTTTGGACGTGGGCAGGACGATAGACTTTAAATTTTATATCAGTATAGGCGTAATCATCAAGATTAGGCACCTTGTTCAAAATATCGGTATGGCGTTCCAGCCATTTATATTCTTCTTTGCTTATCATAAAAACAGTTTAGCACTTTTTTGACTAAAAATAAACAAAATTTTTAAAATTTTAATTTTAACAACTTTTTAACCGAAATTTAGGCATAATATTCGGCAGATATTCAGGAGGACTAAGATGAAAAAATTATTTATATTTGGTTTGGTTGCATTGGCTGCAGCTTGTTCTTCTACTTCGCAGGAAACCTACCCGTATGGTATGACCGAGGCGGAATGGAATCAGCTTTCAATTAAAGATAAAACAAAAATTCGCCGTGATTTTTACTTTTATGAAAAAGGGCAGGTTAATTTTGTAAATCCGGATATGGATATTGAAGGCAAAAAAGAGCAGCCGAATATTTATCAAAATAAAATTCAAAGAAGAGTTGAAGCTCAAGACGCAGTCAGTGAATAATAGCTTGGGTGTTGTCTATATAAAAAAGCTCCGATAATGTATTTTTATCGGAGCTTTTTGCTGATTTATGCGGTCTTTTTTAACCCCAAGGAATGTTGTTTACACAGCGGTTCGGGTTCTTTTGGCAATATTCTTCATTGTTGTTATATTCATAAAGATGCTTGCGTTCTTTGCTGATATCGCCGGCAACAAAGCCTTTGCAGGCGGTTAAAAACATTAAAAGCAGGCAAAGAAAAAATGTGCGGGTCATAAC
>CAVEOB010000011.1:0-9749 GCA_963617265.1 Mediterraneibacter gnavus | reverse complement strand
GGTCATAACAGGTCTCCTTAGATGATTGATTTAAGGCTTAAAAAGCCTAGGCAAATAATAATAAATTTGGCGCTCATTCCCCAAAATTTGGTTCCTTCGTAGGTGTCGTTGCATTTCCACAAACCGCGGATTAAAATGATAAAATAGCAGATAAACAAAGCGCTGGTCAGCAAGTGAGGTACAAATGCCGAGAGACGTCCCGAAGTGGTCATTAAAATAGGAAAGTTGCTTATAATATATAAAACCACGCTTTTGGCGCAGACTCTACCATAGGGACAAATCATCCGTAAAGCGCTGCTGTGGGTGATGTGGGTGGCAATAGTGAAAAACAGCATGCCAAGCAGTCCAAACATCCAAAATGTAATTTTCAGCGAATATTCACCAGCGCCTAATTTTTTTAACATAGTCCACATTTTTTATTCCTTAAAAGTGTGTTACCAATTCAATATAGGGCTTAACTCCCAATTTGAGCTTAAAATCGGCAACGTATTGCGATATTTCGCTCCAGTCAGTCCATTTTTCTATGTATGCTTTAGCATATTCCGGAGACTTTGACAACTGTACAGAAATAATATCCTCAAGCATTGCACGGCAAACTTGCGGCATTTTAGCAAAATCAAGGTGCAGCTTTTTGTTTTTATCAAAATAAATCGCATTATGAGCCGTCAGGTAGTTATATTCAATTAAATCTGCCACACGGTGAGCTTCGCCGCTGGACGGATAAGCAGTCATAAGATGGCGCTTGATTACCCAGGTGATGTAAATTTTTTTCAGCTGTTCAGCGCTGATGATTCCGGCTTTTACATATTCCGGCATCATAGAGGCGGAAATAAGGTTGGCTTTATGCTCTTCAATGATATGCTGATATACGCCGAGAGCTGTTTGGTAGGAGCTGTCCGGTCCTAAGGAATGTCCGTTTTCGTGTCCAATAGTGAACAAATGGTCGGCTTCTTCATCATAATATTGATGCAATTCAGAATCTACCAAACCGTTTAGAATTTGCGCTGTTTTTTCTTTGTCGCCGCTTTGACGGACTTGTCTGTGGTAAACATTGCGGCGTCCGCCTCCGTGTTTTAGAGACGGTTTGTCATTGTTTGGCAGGTTTTGCGCCAAAGTTATGCCGCCGCGGCACATGGCATAATCACCGCTGAGCATGGTTAAATCGACGTCCACCATGGTTTGTTTCAAGCCGGAATTGCCGCCGACGTTTTGTGCGTAGGAATCTGCTTTTGGCATTAAACCTGCAAGCTTGGTCATTTCATCTTTAAATTTTAGCAAAAGCGTTGTGCCTTCTTGGTTGACAATACCAACTCTAACGCCGAGCATATCTTTAGGAACCGGAGCAATATTTAATTTGGCAAGGCGGTTCGTTAATTCGGCATTATCAAAAATTGTCGGAGTTAATTTGTCTTCATAATTTTCACGGCTGATAGTAAATTCCAGTGGCGAATCCTGCATGCGAGCCCAATGCTTGTCGGCTAAAATATCCATTTCTTCATTGTTTTGCAGCAAAGCTTGAGCCTGCCAGCCTAAAAAATCTTTGAAAAGATCATCGTCGGCAAAATGAGCGGCACACTCCAGCAAATTGGCAATTTCCGAAAACTCTTTAGCAAAGTATTCTGTAAAATCAATGGCTTTTAAAAAATCTCCGTTGCGCCGAACCATGGTGCGGGCACTTAAAATTTTACGCACTTCATTTTCATGACCAGCGTCAAGCATGGCGCTGATAATTTGCGCCAATTCTTCGGCGGTTAAGCCTGCCGGATAAAAATTACAGCCCTTCTGCATTTTTATATCTTCAAACAGTTCGACAGGTTCTTTGTCGATGCCGTTAAAACCGGCAACGCCGTTCAAGGAATTAAACAGTTTAAGTGTAAGAGCCGCCTGTTCATTGGTTGGAGCAGCTTCTTCAAGAGCCTTTTTTTGCGCAAGATTGTGAGGATTATCCATTTCAAGCGCCACGTTGTTCATTATTTTTGCGGCGTCGGCAAGATATTTAAGCGCTTTTTTATCACCATCTGATAAAGCGGTGTAAGCCGGATTATTTTCATCAATCAATTCGATTTTGCGCATTTGTTCATTAACTTTTTCTTTTAGTTCAGCAATCGAATATTTTAATTTGAAACCGTTAATCTCCATAGTTCATCTCCACTGTTTTAAATTTATAAAAATTTATATTTTCATTAGGCACATCGCTTGAAATTCCGGCTTTTTGCCGTACAATATCGTCTAAATCTTCAGGGTTATCCGGTCGGTCATCTGCCACCAGCAAAGCCGATTTGCCTTTATATTCGGCAAAAATTCCATCGTCGCTGTCAAGATAGCTCATAAGCATTGTGTCATTGTCAGGTTTGAATTCTTCCAAATCAGTTAAAAGATAAAATTTGAAATATTTTGCCGCAGAAATTTTGCCGGTCAAAGCCAGTTTTTGCACAGCATCGGAAACCAGCAGGGCAATACCTTTATTTTCTTGCATTTCCGCTTGTTCAAAAATTTCGATATAGTTTTCATCATAGGCTTTTAAAACTAATCTTCCGCGGTCGTAAAGGCGGTAGTTTTCTTCGGTGCGCAAAGGCATAACTGCATCGTCCAAATGCTGGGAATTTTGCAGCAAATTTAATTCAAAATAGTTTTGCAGCAAATGCCAATAATGCTTTTTATAGCGTTCTAAGTTGCGTTTTTGCTTGGCAAGCAGCGGTTCAGCTTTCATGGTTTCCAGCGGATAAAGCGTTTCATAGTCTTTATCCAAAGCCTGTGCAAGTTTGGTGTCTATAATGTCAAAAACGTTGAGCTGATAGTGTTTTTGCTGGGCAAAGTAAACCGCTTCGGCAGTTAAAAAATCACTGTCATCTTCGTTTAAGCCCTTATCTAAGTCGGCAAGAAAGACCACAAGCGTCTGCGGTTTGCCTAAAGAGGCGTTAATTTTATTTTCTCCGGCTAAAGTCTGCGATGAAACTGGCGCTTCTTCAATATTTTGAGCGCCGATGAGCTGCAGCAATAGTTTTTTGTGCAGTTTCAAGTCATTTTTAGCTTCTTTGTCATAAACCAGCAAAACTTTAGATATTTTGTTATTTGTCTGAATTTCCTCATATAATTTAGAAACCACTTCTGAATTGTAAACGGAAATTTGTTTGGGAACGACAATCATTTTAATATTAGTCTTTTTGTAGTTTTGACTGTGATTGAAATAAGAAGAAATAGATGATTTCTGCGTATTTTTCCCGTCATAAAAAATAGCGGTAATAACCGGTTTTATCAGTTTGTCATTGTCTTTTATGCGACCAAAATCAATGACTTTTTCATAGTTTGAATAATTATTGTCTTGCAGGCGGAGATAGTTTACCCAAACAATCAGTATCAGCAAAACGCTAAAAATCAAGCGCTTAAACCATAATTTAAGCATAATTTTGACACGGCGGCGCATTAGCTTTGCTCCGTCAAAATATTATAAAAAGCGGCAAAATCTTTGATAAAAGTAATATTATTGCCGCAGGAGTCATCGGCGGTGCCCCATATCGGTTCGCCGATGCGGATAGCTTTGGCATGGGCGGAAAAGGCACATTCGCTGTCCATTGGACTGTCGCCAATCATCCAAACAGATTCTGGCGTTATCCGGTCAATCAGCTTGCAAACGGCAAATTCCAGCTGTTCTCCGTTCGGTTTGTCTTGTTTGGCTTCGTGTCCGCAAACAATGACATCAAATAAAATTTCATCATATAAAAAAGGACGCTCAAATTCAAAAAGCAGACGGTCTTTGTTAGAAACAATGGCAATTTTAACGCCGTGTTCTTTTAAAAATTGCAAAACCTCTCGGGCTTTTGG
Source organism: Mediterraneibacter gnavus (assembly GCA_963617265.1). Taxonomy (GTDB): domain Bacteria; phylum Pseudomonadota; class Alphaproteobacteria; order RF32; family CAG-239; genus RUG410. The sequence goes on along the minus strand of CAVEOB010000011.1, from coordinate 5,927 downwards.
CGGAGCGGAAATTAAATTTTTGACATTTTCTTTATAAATAATGCAATATTTTTCATAAGCTTCAGCCGCTTTATCGCCGAAAATAAGCGGAAAATTGTCGCGGAAAGAAAGACGGCGGTTGCGCTTATGCTGAATAATATCCCATTCGGGTAAATTATATTGCGGCAATACTTTGTTTATGGCAAAAACCAAGGCTTCGCGGCTATATGCCAGCGTGTTATCCCAATCAAAAGCTGCAACTTGCAGTTTTTTTAAAGACAAGTCTTGATATTGCACCGCCTCATATTCTCCAAAGTTAATTCAATAATGCTTTTTTCCAGCTCGGTTAAAATTTCTTCATTCAGTTCATTTACCATAGGCTTTTTAGCCGTGGCAATGCGGTAATATTCTTCGCCGTTTTCACAATCCTGCCAATAGCGTATATCGCCGTCTCCAAAACGGTTTGCCTGCAAATTAGCTTCCATCTTATCCAAGACCGACACTAATTTTGCTTCGGGAGTTTCTCTAGCCTCATATTCGTTAAATAATGAAAAAATTTGTTCATTCAATGGTTCCGGCAGCATTTTTTGATATAAACGCATAGCTTCTTGCTCTTGACGCTCTTTTTCTTTTTTGCGTTCCGGATGGGCTATTTGCGCCGACCGAGGGCAATCGCCGGTAATACCTTCGGCAATATCGTGCACGAGCGCTAGTTCAAGCAAACGGGTGTAATTGTATTTTTTTTGCAGGTACGGATAAACCAGCATAATTAAAAATGCCAGCTTGAAAATATGCGCGGCATCGGTTTCAGGAGAACCGTCTGACATAAGCGTGTCGCGCTTAATCATGCAGACCCGCTCCATAGCGCGCATAAAATCAAGTATTTTGGCTACATTATTCTGCATTATTTGGCGTTTTTACCTATGAATTTTTTACCGCCCAAATATGGCTGCAATTTTTCCGGAATACGAACGGTGCCGTCTGCCTGTTGGTGATTTTCAATAAACGGAACCAAGGCGCGCGGTGTAGCAATACCGGTATTGTTCAGGGTATGGCAATATTTTACTTTGCCGTCGGCGTTGTCGCGGTAGCGCAGATTGGTGCGGCGAGCCTGCCAATCTGTAATATTTGAGCAAGAGTGGGTTTCGCGATAGCAATTTTGCGACGGAACCCAAGCTTCCAAATCATATTGACGGTATTTAGGAGCGCCCATGTCGCCGGTGCAAACTTCTAAAACTTGATAAGGCAATTCCAAATCCTGCAAGATTTCTTCAGAATTTTTGAGCAAAACTTGGTGCCACTTTTCGCTTTCTGCCAAATCGTTTTTGCAAATTACAAATTGTTCTGTTTTGAAAAATTGGTGTACGCGAACCAAACCGCGGGTGTCTTTTCCGGCAGCTCCGGCTTCGCGGCGGAAACATGGTGAAAATCCAGCGTACAAAACCGGCAAGTCTGCTTCGGTTAATAATTCATCAGCACGCAGAGAGTTCAGAATCAGCTCGGCAGTGCCTGACAAATACAAATCATCAGCCGGCATATAATAAACTTCGTCACGGGCAAATGGCAAATAGCCTTGATTATATAAAGGTTTTTCTTTAGAAATTGCCGGAACGGTCAAAAGCGTAAATCCGGCAGCGCGCAGTTTATCCATTACCAGCATATGAATAGCCAATTCCAGCTGTGCCAAATCGTTTTTAATGGCATAGGTGCGGGAGCCCGAAACTTTAGCAATACGCTCCATTTCGCCCCAGTCGTTAAATTCCATAAGTTCTACATGGTCGCGCGGAGTAAAGTCAAAATGCGGAATTTCTCCGACTTTGCGGCGGACAACATTGTAGCTGTCATCAGGTCCGTCTGGGCTGTCTTCGCTTGGATAGTTCGGCATACGCAAAATCATATCGTCAAACTGTGCCTGCAAAACGGCTAATTTTTCTTGCTCTGCCTTAAATTCTTCGCCAATAGCTTTACTTTTGGCGATAATTGCCGGACGTTCTTCATTTGTTGCCGATTTTATAGAATTGCTAAGCTTGTTTTTTTCTTCTGCCAAAGCCTGTGATGAAGTTTTTAATTTGTTCATGTTATAATATACTTCTAAAAGTTCATCTACTTTTTCTGCCGGAAAACCTTTGCGTCCCAAGCTCTTTTTTACCCAATCCGTATTATCGACAATAAATTTTATATCTAACATTCTATTACGTCCTAAAAATAAAATTAAACTTGCTCAAGTATATTTTATTTCTCTGATAATACAATATAAATTTTTCGATTATTTGCTATTTATTTTGGAGCTTCGGTGCTGAATACTGCATATCGCAAGGCAATGGAACAGTTGTTTCCGCAGAAACATCCCATTTCGGCGTTGCCACGGGAAAATGGCGTCGGTATAAATTGGTCGTTTGGCTTGGCAACATTCATTTGATATTGCAGGCGGGGCTGCAGCATTATACCCGCATCGTCGCCGCCCAAAGAGTTTTCTTTAGCTTCTTGTCTTTCTTTTTCCGGCGTCATATCTATGTCATGCAACGCGCTGTCTTGTTCGGAGGCATAGTCAACACTGCCGATGGCAACCGCAAGCAAGCCTTTTATGCTGTCTCCCCAGTCAAGGGTGGCTAGGTCTATGCAGGCGCGGCGCGGCAGTCCCTGATAGGATATTTTAAATGTCGGAGAACTGAGCTTTTTGCTTTTATCCCAAACTATGTCCGACGGCTCTATTATAATTTTTCCGCCGAATGGGTTTTCCAAATAAATTCCCTCATCGCTTGAACGCACCAAAGTTTGCGGAATGGCGCCCATGCGGATAAGCTTGTCCATATTTTCTACCGGTTCGTCAGGATTGATGGCGTAGACATTGCGGATATTATCTATAAGCTGCGATATTTCCAGCGTGGTTTTGTTTATGGTTTTTATATATTGCAAATCTTTGTAGCGCTGCTGCATAAATTGCGAAATCAAATAAAATCCTCCGCTGGTAAAAACAGCAATAACAAAAATAAGAATACAAATTTCCTTAATTTTTTGTTCAAGCCGTTCTCTTTTACGCTGCTTGGCTTTTTTTAAAATCAGCAGTTCATTGGCGTTAAGTTCTTTTTTTTCCGCAGTCATGGGCTTATTCTGCAATTCTTCCGTGGCAATGTTTGAATTTTTTACCGCTTCCGCAAGGGCAGGGGTCGTTTCTTGAAATTCCGACAAACATCGATGGATCAAGCTTTTTCAATGGTTCATCGCCTTCGTGAACTGCCGACATCGGACGGTTTTGTTCTTTATCCATGGCTTTTTGCATTTGTTCCTGCGAATCCGTTTGGATTACGGTGTGGCAAATCACCACGGTAACACGCTGTTTCAAAATATCCAGCATGCGAGAGAACATATTGAACGCTTCTTTTTTATATTCGTTTAGCGGGTCTTTTTGACCATAAGCACGCAAAACAATAGTGTGGCGCATCAAATCCAAAGTAGCGATATGATCTTTCCACAGCTGGTCCAAAACCTGCAAGAAAATGCTTTTCTGCACCATTTTAACAGCATCGGCAGGCAAAGAGGCTTCACGTTCTGCCATGCGGTTGTCAACTTCTTGCAAAATCCGTTCTTTCAAGCCTTCGCTGTCAAGTTCAGGTTCGTTGCACCAGTTGGTTATCGGCAATACAAAGCCGGTGGCAGCTGCTAAATCTTGCTTCAGGCTGTCTTTATCCCATTCTGCCGCGCCAGTACCGTAAGGAACGTGAGCGTCGATAATGCCGCTTAAATATTCATCGCGCATATCTTTGATGGTGTCGGACAAATCTTCACTTTCCATAATTTCACGGCGCTGTTCATAGATAATTTTGCGCTGTTCGTTCATTACATTATCGTATTTGAGCAAATTTTTACGGATATCGAAGTTGCGCTCTTCCACTTTTTGCTGAGCTTTTTCCAAAGCCTTGCTAATCCATGGGTGAACCAGCGCCTCACCTTCCGGCAAGCCCAAACGCTGCAAAACGTTTGACATTTTTTCGGAACCGAAAATACGCATTAAGTCGTCTTGCATAGAAAGGAAAAACTTAGAAGTTCCTGGGTCGCCCTGACGTCCCGCACGACCGCGCAGCTGATTGTCGATACGGCGGCTTTCATGGCGTTCGGTACCAAGAATATAAAGTCCGCCGGCAGCCAATACTTTTTCTTTGTCCGCAGCAACTTCTGCTTCAATTTTCTTTTTGAGCTCGGCAATCTGCTCCGGTGTTTCATCGCCTTTAAGCATTTCCTGCAATTTCATTTCTGGATTGCCGCCCAACTGAATATCCGTACCGCGTCCTGCCATGTTGGTGGCAATGGTGACAGCACCGGAAACACCAGCTTGCGCCACAATGGCGGCTTCGCGTTCGTGATAGCGGGCATTCAACACTTCAAAATGCAAATCAGGAGCAGCTTTGTGCAAAAGGTTGGCAATAATTTCTGATTTTTCTACCGAGGTTGTGCCGACCAAAACCGGCTGACCGCGGCGGTGGCAGTCTAAAATAGTGTTGATAATAGCGCGGTATTTTTCGCCTTCGGTGCGGTAGATTTCATCGTGCAAATCTTCACGCTGCACTGGTTTATTGGTTGGAATTTCTACGCACACAAGGTTATAAATATCGCAAAATTCGGTTTCTTCGGTCATGGCTGTACCAGTCATACCGGACAATTTTGGATATAAACGGAAGTAGTTTTGGAAGGTGATAGATGCCAAAGTCTGATTTTCGGACTGAATTTTTACGCCTTCTTTTGCCTCCAGCGCTTGGTGCAGACCATCGCTGAAACGGCGTCCTTCCATAATACGTCCGGTAAACTCATCGACAATAACGACTTTGCCGTCTTTAACAATGTAGTCCACATCTTTTTGGAACATTTTATGAGCGCGCAAAGCGTTGTTAACATGCTGAACCAAACCGACATTGCCGATGTCATATAAAGATCCTTCTTTTATCAGACCAGCGTCACGCAGCAATTTTTCAACATGCTCCATACCGGCTTCGGTTAAGGTTACATTCTTTTGCTTTTCATCCTTCTCATAATCTTCCGGAACTAATTGCGGCATTAAATTAGAAACGCTGATATAGGTTGCTGAAGAATCTTCCGCCTCGCCGGAAATAATCAGCGGAGTTCTCGCTTCATCAATCAAAATCGAATCAACTTCATCGACAATAGCAAAGTTAAAGTCACGCTGCACGCGCTCGTATAAACTAAATTTCATATTATCGCGCAGATAGTCAAAGCCCAGCTCGTTGTTGGTAGCGTAAACAATATCGGAATTATATGCCAAACGGCGTTCGTTGTCATTTTTACCGTGAATAATATAGTCAACTGTCAAGCCTAAAAAGTGGTAAATTTTGCCCATCCATTCCGCATCGCGCTTTGCCAAATAGTCGTTAACTGTTACAACATGAACGCCTTTGCCTTCCAAAGCATTTAAGTAAGCAGCCAAAGTTGCCACCAAGGTTTTACCTTCACCGGTTTTCATTTCGGCAATCATGCCTTTGTGCAAAACCATACCGCCGATTAATTGAACATCATAGTGGCGCTGTCCCATAACGCGCTTTGACGCCTCTCTAACTGTGGCAAAAGCCTCAGGCAAAAGCTCGTCCAAGGTTTCGCCGTTTTTCAAGCGTTTGCGAAACTCTTGAGTTTTAGCTTTTAATTCTTCATCAGATAATTTAATGAAATCCGGTTCTAAGGTGTTGATTTGATTAACAGTTTTATATAGTTTTTTAACAAAGCGGTCGTTGGCGCTGCCAAAAATTTTACGGGCGATTTTTCCTAACATAGACGTTCCTTATAATATATTGTTTCAAGTTACATTTAGTTTGATTATATTATAAAGTCAAGTCTTTGCTCAAAAGTTATGAACCATAGCTAAAAAATCCTTTGAATTTTATATAGTTTGTATATATGATGTTAACGATTTGTTTATTTTTAGGAGGAATCTATGCAGAAAA